>NZ_JBMDII010000036.1:0-54501 GCF_057808605.1 Comamonas sp. FG99 | reverse complement strand
GGGACGATCCTCGATTACGGCATTCGATTCAAGATGGGTTCGCCGGACGGATACGATGGTGGCGCCGCGCACGTCGTTGCTGTGAAAACCCTGGCCCGCATTCAGATACAGCTCGTGCCTGGGCGTGATGGTCCAGGCCAGGCCGGCCTTGGGGCTGAGGCGCGAATCGTGCCCGCGGCCGCTGTTGGCGGTTCCATAGATGGGTTCGCGGCCCTGCACGTTGTAACCCAGCCAGTCCCCGCGCAGGCCAATGTAGCCGCGCAAGGTGTCCGTGAGGTAGACGAGCTGCTGCCCATAGACGGAGATCAGATCCTGCGACACCTTGTCATTGCGCACCGTGCTGGTGCGCTCGCGCGCGGTGGTCGAGTACAGGCCCACCTCACCGATGCGGTCACCGCGCCACTGCGCGCCCACGCTCAGCACGCCATCCAGGCCGGCCAGCCTGACCGCCTGGGTATGCGAGGCCTGCGCGCCGAAGACCCGCCGCCGGTCGGTCTGCTCGAATTGGTCACCCTGCTCAGGGTTGGCAAGAAAGTAGGTGAAGTCGGAAAACAAATCAAACCGGTAGTCGATAGCATAGGCACTGAGGCGCGTCTCGCCCTGCGGCCCCTTGTCGAACCACAGGCCCGACAGCGAGAGCCTGCGCGTGTTGCCACCGTCGGTCGGATTCATGCTGCCAAAGCGCGACAGCTCGCCGCTGTCGATCAGGCGTTCGGGCACCTGGTCGGTCGAGTTCCACCGGCTCTGGTAGGCCATGCCGGTGAGCTGGAATCCGCGTGTCGGCGATCCCTGCGAGTAGCGCAACACGGCATTGGCCTTGCGCAGGTTCTCGGGCACCTCCCACGGGCCATTGTTGCCTTCCAGCTCGATGGCGCCGAGCCAGGTCTGGTCGCCCACCGTGCGTGAGCCTGCCGCCAGCAGCCGGCGGAAATCGTGCGGCCCCAGCGTGGTCTCGATGAAAGGCCGCTCCAGCGCGCTCACATAGTCCAGGCTGGCGCTGCCCGCCAGCGAGAAATCGCCGCCGTCGGCGAAGTAAGGCCCCTTGCGGTAGCGCACGCCCGAAACCAGTTCGGGGATCAGGAAGTTCAAATCCGCAAAGCCCTGGCCATGGCCATGGGTGGGCATGTTCACCGGCATGCCATCGACGGTCACCGAGAAGTCGGTGCCGTGGTCCAGGTTGAAGCCGCGCAGGAAGTACTGGTTGGCCTTGCCGTCGCCCGAATGCTGGGTGGCGACCACACCGGGCACGGCCTCCACGATGTCGCCGGGCCGCAGCTTGGGCCGCGATTGGAACGAAGCTTTCTCGGCCGCCCCCTCGCTGGCGCTGTCGGCCGTGCCTATTGTTGCATCGCGCGGCCCGAACACCTGGACTTCCGGCAGGTGGGAGGACGGCGCGGCGGCCTCTTGTGCGCCAGCAGGCATGGCGCTGGCAGCCAGGGCCGACCAGAAGGCGCTTTGGAGCAGGGTGTGCCAAGTTGCCATGGATGATTTTTGTATGAGAAATTTTAAATTCTTCATACAAAAGCAAGAAGCAGGCCAAATTGCGCTTGGCCTGTTGATGCAGCTTGCTTCAGTTCAATGGCTGGAGGTGGGTATGCGGCGGCTCCTGGCCATGCTGGTGCGGCTCGCCGTCGCCAACCAGCGGCACCAGGTGGATATTGCCGTGGCGCACCCCGCGCAGCGCCACGAGCTGCTCTGCGAACGCTTGTACCTGGGCGGTGGGGCCGCGCAGCACCACGGTTTCCAGGCAATGGAGGTGGTCCAGATGGGTGTGCACGCTGGTGATGACCAAGTCATGGGAGTCGTGCTGCAGGTCCATGATGCGCGCGGACACGGCATGCTCGTGGTGGTCGTAGACATAGCTGACGTTGGCTATGCACCAGGCTGGTGCGGATCTGTGTGTGGATGCTGGCTGCTTTACATCCAGCCGGGCGTCGCCCAGCCGGGTACGGATCAGGTCCCGGACTGCCTCCGAACGATTGACGTAGCCTTTTTCTGCGATCAGCGCGTCGAATTGCTGCGCGAGTGTGTCGTCCAGGGAAATGGTGAAGCGTTGCATGTCGTGGCCGACCTCTCTGGAGGGTGAAACACTGGGAATCCTGCCGCAGCTTGGCGGTTCAGTCGGATTGTCATTCCTAAACCGATATGCACTTGCGTGTTTCCGAACGCCAGGCCTGACGCCATCGGCTGCGGGTGGGGCGATATGTCCATGGGTAGAAAGCAGTAATAACTTCATGACTGCTGCAATAATGTGAAGTTATGAACGCCCTGCGCACGTCCTCAATGCTGATCCGCCTGGTTCTGGCGTGGTTCGTATTGACGCTGGGCGTTGCCGTGGCGTCGCCCGTGGTTCATCCCCAAGCCATGGAAATGGTGTGCTCCGCTGGCGGGAGCATGAAAGTCGTCGTCATCGACGACGACGGCAGCGCGGTCCAGGCGGGGCACCACACGCTGGACTGCCCGATGTGCCTGGCGGCAACGCTGCCTCCAACGCCTGTGAACGTGCGCGCGGACATGCCCCAGCCGCTCGCGTACGCGCTGCGGCCCATTGTCGCGGCGCACATTGCCGCGCTTGTTGGCGCGCCGCTGCCGCCGCGTGGCCCCCCGTCTCTGTCCTGATCCCGCGCAGTTGAGCTGACGACCTTCGGGCGCGCATGGACGCGCCATCCCGAGCGTTCTTTCAGCCGCAGCGCATCGCGCTGGTTGCGCCTGCGTGAGCCTGTCTCTGTCCATGTGAACTGCACCGCCCCAAGCGATTGTGCAGGGCGTGGCATGCAGGCCCGCAACGCACCTGGCCTCTCGGCTGCTGGCCCGCACAGGTCCAGGCGGCTGCCTGTCCCGAGACGATCACGAAGAAATGAGCCCCCGCATGTACCGACCGGCTCCCACCCCGCTGGCCTTGGCGCTCCTGGCTGCCGGCCTCGCCGCATCCACGTCCATCGCGTTCGCGCAGGTGGCTCCACTACCTGCAGCTGTTGCGCCGGAGACTGGCTCGCAGGAGCGTACCTTGTCCACCGTGACCGTCACGGCAACCCCGGATGACTACCGCCCGCCCGAGACGGCTACGGCCACCCGGACCGACACCCCGGCGCTGCAGACCCCGCAAAGCGTGCAGGTGGTTCCCCGCGCCGTCATCGAAGACCAGGGCGCACTGACCCTGACCGAGGCAGTGCGCAATGTCGCCGGAGTACAGTACGACTTCGGATTCAACGGCACGATGCAGCCGCTGCTGATCCTGCGAGGCTTCTCCAGTACCTCGATGACCGCCATGGGCCCCATGTCGGGCATTTCCAGCTACTACCTGGACGGCACCAAGGTCATGGGCGTGCCCGTGAACATGGCCAATGTCCAGTCGGTCGAGGTCATCAAGGGGCCGGCCAGCGTGCTCTATGGCCGCGCGGAGCCGGGCGGTCTGGTCAACATCGTGCCCAAGCCCGTTTCCGCGGCACCGGAGTTCGGTTTCGAGCAGACCATCGGCCAGCGCGGCCTCGCGCGCACGGCCATCGAGGCCTCCGGTGCCCTCAACACGGACCAGACCCTGAGAGGCCGCGTGGCGGCGTCGTACTACAGCGCGGACTCCATCCGCGATTTCGTGCAGGACCGCCTGGGCGCCTTCACGGGCAGCCTGGCTTGGGTGCCCGATGCCCGCACCAATGTGACCGCGACGCTGGACTATTCCAACAATCGCTACCGCACCGACATGGGCATTCCAGCCATTGGCAACCGGCCCGCCGATCTGCCCTGGTCGCGCCAGTTCAACGATTCGCCCTATCTGTCCAGCGCCAAGACCACGAGTTTCAAGCTCGATGCCTCGCACCAGCTCAACGACACCTGGCAGCTCAAGGGCCGGCTGCTGAGCCTGCTCAGTGACACCTCCGAGATGGACATCTATCCCTACCGCGTGGACATGGGCATGGGGATGGCGCCCGACCAGAGCTGTCCCGGCACCGGCAACCCGCTGTGCCGCTACTACTTCGGCGTGCGGCCCGACGGGCGCTACAGGGCCGACCAGTTCAACGTGGACCTGATCGGCAAGTTCCAGGCTGGCGGCCTCGGCCACACCGTGCTGGTGGGACTGGATACCTACCGCACCCGCAAGACCGGCGCGACCTACATGCAGCAGCTGCCGGCGGTGGACATCTACCACCCGTCGCTGGGCAATACGCCAGGGCTTGACCCCGCCATGTCCATGCCGCAGGATTACGACGACGCCAGCCGCTGGGCCAGCTTTTACCTCCAAGACCAGGTTGCCCTGGGCCGTGGCGTGTTCCTGACCGGCGCGCTGCGCCACGACCGCACCAGCGCAGTGTTCGGCAATCCGGGCACCGAGCCCAACCGGCAATCCTTCACCACGCCCCGGCTGGGTGCCGTGTGGCAGTTCGCTCCGAACCAGTCCGTCTATGCGCAGTACCAGGACGCGGTCTCCGCCAACAACGGCCGTGACACCATTACCGGCGCGGCGCTGGCGGCGGAGCGCGCCCGGCAGTTCGAGATCGGCCACAAGATTGAATTCCTGGACGGCAAGCTGAGTTCGACGATCGCGCTGTACCAATTGACCAAGCGCAACAGGGGCGCGCAGGTGCCCATAGACCAGGCGCCGTACTACGACATCGTCACCGTGGGCGAAGCGCGCTCGCGCGGGCTGGAGTGGGACGTGTCGGGCCAGGTCACCCGGCGCCTGTCGCTGATCGCCTCCTACGCCTATACGGATGCCGTGGTCACGCGGGACCCGACCTACCAGGGCAAGGCGCTTGCCAACGTCGCGCGCCACACCGCGAGCCTGTGGGCGCGCTACGCCATCGACAGCCAGTGGACGGCGGGCGCAGGGGTGTTCGCGCAAGGCCAGCGCCAGGGCGACGTGGGCAACACCTTCCAGCTACCCGGCTACGCGCGGATGGACGCCATGGCGGCCTACCGGTTCAGGATGGGCTCCAGCAAGGTGGCGTTGCAGTTCAACTTGGACAACGTCTTCAACCGCAAGTACTACACGGGCAGCCACCAGTTCGTGCAGGACTGGATCAAGCTGGGCACGCCGCGCACCGCCCGGCTCACGCTGCGCGTGGACTACTGAGAAAAAGGGGTTTCCCATGCACCCATCCTTCCTGAACCGGCGCCGTGCGCTCCAATGGGGGGCACTGTCGGCCCTCGTGGCGCTGGGCGGCTGCGGCAAGAAACCCGCCTTCCATGGCCTCGATGTCACCGGAGGACTTTATGGCCGCGACTTCCGGCTAAGCGACCCGGAAAGGCGCGAGCGCACGCTGGCGGACTTCAGGGGCCAGGCCGTGATGGTGTTCTTTGGCTTCACCCAATGCCCCGACGTGTGCCCCACGGCTCTGGCGCGGGCGGTGGAGGTCAAGCAATTGCTCGGCGAGGACGGGGCGCGCCTGCAGGTGCTCTTCGTCACCGTCGATCCCGAACGCGATACGCCCGAGGTGCTCAAGGCTTACATGGCAGCCTTCGATCCCGGCTTCATCGGGCTGTATGGCGACTCGCAGCGCACCGCCGAAACCGCCAAGGAATTCCAAGTCGTCTACAAGAAAGTGCCCACCGGCGCTTCCTACACCATGGACCACTCGGCCCTCACGTACCTCTACGACCCCGCCGGGCGGCTGCGCCTCGTCATGCGCCATCAGCAGAACGCGCAGGAGTTCGCAGACGATCTGCGGCGGCTCCTGCACCCGGCTTGACGCCGCTCCACCCCCCCATCCATTTCCACCCACCCCAAGGAGATCACCATGACACCCGCTCTTCGCTCACTCGTGGCAGCCGCTGCGCTGGCCGCCGCCGCTGCCCACGCCCAGGTCACCGTCAAGGACGCCTGGGTGCGCGCCACCGTGCCGCAGCAAAAGGCCACCGGCGCCTTCATGCAATTGCAATCCGCCCAGGACACCCGGCTGGTCTCGGCCAGTTCGCCCCTCACACCCAACGTCGAGGTGCACGAGATGGCGATGCAGGACAACGTGATGAAGATGCGCCAGGTGCCGGCCGTCGAGGTGCCCGCGGGCAAGACCGTCGAGCTCAAGCCCGGTGGCTACCACATCATGTTCATGAACCTGACCCAGCCGGTGAAGGCGGGCGATACGGTGCCGCTGACCTTGACCTTTGAAGGCAAAGACGGCAAGCGCGAAACCGTCGAGGTCCAGGCGGCTGTGCGCCCGCTCAACAGCGGCGCCGGCGGGCACATGCACTGACCCAGGTGCTCGCCGCACGCTTCGCTGACCATGCACAGACCACACCCACCCGCTCGCATTTCCGCCTGGCGCATCCGCTGCGTCCGGCTGGTGGTGCTTGCGCTGCTGTGGGGGTGGCTGGCCGCACCTTTCGCCCAGACGCTGGGCGCGCCGGAGGGCGGCACCTGGGTCCAGGTGTGCACGAACCTGGGCACCCGATTGGTTCAGCTGGAACAAAGCGATGCCGCACTCGCATCGGAGAACGGCAAGACCGCGCCATCGACATCGCCATCCACTGACTGCCCCTATTGCCGCGTGCACGCCAGCGCGGCACTGGTGCCTGCCGGCATGCCGATGCTGATACCCCCGGGACCAGCTCGCGCACCGCCTTTGCTGCGGGCGCCTCTTTTCGAATTTCCCGACCCGCCCTGGCGCCCGGCATTGCCGCGTGCGCCGCCGTCGACGATTCCCGTTTGAATCGCCCGGTCTACGCACGTCTTGCGCGACCGGAACCTTGTGCCGCCTGCATTTCTGGTGGCTGGACAGGAGTCGCCCATGAATTTCTCGAATACCCCGATGCGCCCGGGTGCGCATCCCTCCCCCTTTCCTTTAAGCACCGCCTCCCACAGCGGAGCAAATACGGCGCTGCGGCGCCTTGCCGTATTTGCCGTGCTCCACCTTGTGCTGCTGGCGGCCATGTATGGCGCCGCAGTCATCAACGCCAGGAGCCACGAACTGGAAGCCGGCGCCTACGGTGCGGGCCAGGTCGTTCACCTCGGTCGCATGGCGCTGCATCCCGTTGCTGGCGGGGAGGCCCGGCCATGACATACACCACACCGCCTTTCCGCCACCGGGCTCTGGCCGCCAGCCTGTGGGCTGCGCTGGGGGCTGCGCCTGCAGCAGTCCATGCGCAGTCCGATGCGGCCACGCTGCCCGCCGTGGTCGTCACGGATGCCACGCCCGAGGCCAACGGCAAGCTCAACCTCGACACGCCCTCCGACACCGGCAGCCGCCTCGGCCTGACGCCGCGCGAGACGCCCGCCACGGTCACGGTCGTGGACCGAGCCACCATCGAGGCCCGCGGGGCGCAGGACACGCAAGAGGTCCTGCGCGCGATCCCCGGTGTCACCGCCCACAACGCGCCCGGCAACATCGGTGTGAGCTACCGAGGCTTCAGCGGAGCCTCGCTGAGCCAGCTTTTCAACGGCATCAACGTGCAGTACACCATCGCCGCGCGGCCCGTGGACAGCTGGATCTACGATCGCGTCGAAGCCGTCGGCGGCGCATCCAGCTTTCTATATGGCGCCGGCGGTGTGGGCGGCACGATCAACTACATCACCAAGCTGGCAGACCGTCACGACATCACGGAAGCGCAGGTGCGCCTGGGCACCAATGGCCTGAAGGAGACCTCCATCGGTCTGAACCGGCGCATTGCCGGCGACGGAACGGGCAGCGCGGACCACTATGCCCGCATCGAACTGAACCACCGCGATGCCGATAGCTGGACCGAGGGCACCGGCACGCGCTCGACCCAGCTCGCGACCTCGCTGCTCTCGGTCATCGGGCGTGACTTCACCCACACCCTGGCCTACGAATTCCAGGACGAGAAGGTCGATCGTCCCTATTGGGGTACACCCTTGCTTAATCCCCTTGCCGGGACGCTGCGCATCGATGATGCGACGCGCTTCAAGAACTACAACAGCGCCGATGGCGTGTATGCCCAGCGGGTGCAGTGGCTGCGCTCGATCGCCGACTGGCGTGTGTCCGACGTCCTGCAGCTGAAGAACACTTTCTATGTCTACGACGCCTTGCGGGACTACCGTAATGTGGAGAGCTACCGCTTCGACGCCTCCAATACGGCAGTCATCCGCTCCAGCGCCTTGTTGCAGCGGCACGATCAGAGAGTCCTTGGCGACCGTATCGAAGGCACGTACCGGGGGCAAATTGCCGAGCGCCGCAGCGACTGGGCTTTCGGGCTGGATGTGAGCGTGAACAAGCAGACCCGTTTTCCCAACAGCCTGTCGGGCACGATCAGCACGGTCAAGCCCTACCACTTCGTCACCGAGAACTTTTTCGATATTCCTGGCATGGCCCCGGGTTTCCGCCCCGACCGCGACAATAAGGTCACGACCACGGCGCTGTACCTGGAGAACCGCACGGCACTTTTACCCTCGCTGAACCTGGTCACGGCATTGCGCCATGAACGCATCGACCTGGACCTGACTAACCGGCGCGAAGTCACGGTCGCCAATCCCGCGAGCTTCCAGCGCAGCTACCACCCAACCACCGGCCGTATCGGCCTGGTCTGGGACATTGCGCCTGGCGCCAATGTCTACGCGCAATATGCCACCGCTGCCGACCCACCATCCGGCGTCCTGTCGACCGCCTCGTTCGCGGACGTGCGCAACAACAGCGAGCTGACGACAGGCCGCCAGGTCGAGGTCGGCACCAAGCTGGACTTCTGGGGGGGCAAGGGCACGGCAACGCTGGCGGCCTACCGCATCACCCGCAGGAACATCGCCACCCAGGACCCGAACAACAGCGCGCTCACGGTGCTGGTGGGCGAGCAGTCGTCCAAGGGAGTGGAACTGTCGATCGGCCTGCAGCCCACCCGGCAGTGGTCGATCCAGGGCAACCTGACCTATGTCGATGCGCGCTACGAGAACTACCAGCAGGGCGGCGTATCGCTAGCGGGCAAGACGCCGACCAACACCCCCGCGACGGTGGCGAACCTCTGGGCCTCGTATGCGTTCACGCCGGCGCTGCAAGGCAGCGTGGGGGTGCGCCGTGTCGGCAAGGTCTATGCGGACGCAGCCAACACCCTGAACTGGCCGGCCTACACGTTGCTCGATCTCGGCCTGAGCTACCGTGTCAACCGTAATGTGTCCGTGGTCGGCCGCATCCGCAACGCCACGGACAGGCGCTACGCGGCCAACCTCACGAGCACGATGGCCTACCTGGGCGCGCCGCGCACGGCCGATGTCAGCGTGCGCGTGGCGTTCTAGGAGCGGGCGATGCGGATCCATGCGAAACGCTGGCTGTTCCTGATTCACCGCTGGCTGGGCATCGTGGCCTGCGCCTTCTTCGCGATGTGGTTCGTCTCGGGCGTGGTCATGATGTACGTGGGCTACCCCAAGCTCACCGAGGCCGAGCGGCTGCAGCACCTGCCGCCGCTGGGAACGGGCAGCGGGCTCCTGGCGCCCCGTGAGGCGCTGGACGCCGCCGGCGTCACAGGGCCGCTGAAGGAGTTGCGGCTGGCCGCAGCCAGCGGCGGCCGGGCGGTCTACCTCGCGGTGCCATTGGAAGCTGGCCCCGCTTCGGGTGCGCGCAGGGCAGCGCCGCCGGGTGGCGGCGTAGTCACTATCGACGCCCGCAACGGCGCCCGATTGCAGGCCGTCGATGAGCGCGTTGTGTTGGCGAGTGCGGCAAGCTATGCCGGCCCCGGGGTGGAGCTGGAGTACCAGGGGGTGATCGGCGAGGATGCCTTCACCCACTCCCGGGGCCTTGATGCGCACCGGCCGCTGCACCGTGTGCAACTGGCCGATGCGCACACCACGCTGCTCTATGTCTCGGGCCGCACCGGCGAGGTGGTGCGTGACGCGCCCCGCGCCGAACGCCTGTGGAATTATGTCGGCGCGTGGATTCACTGGCTGTATCCGTTCCGAGGCAATACCTTCGACCGCTACTGGGCCGACATCGTGAACTGGCTGTCGATCCTCGGCATCGCGATGGCGCTGACCGGCACCATTGTGGGCGTGCTGCGCTGGCGCTTCACGCGGCCCTATCGCAGTGGTTCGCGCTCACCCTACCAGGGGCGCATGATGCGCTGGCACCACATCTCGGGGCTGCTGTTCGCGCTGGTGACCATCACCTGGATCTTCAGCGGGCTGATGTCGATGAATCCATGGCGTGTTTTCGACAACGGGGCGCCGCCACTGCGCACCGACGCGCTGCAGGGCGGCCCGCTGGTGCTCACGCAGCAGGATGCCGCGCCGCAAGCACTGCTGGCTGCTGCAGGCGGCGCGGTGCGCGAGCTGCGCTGGGTGCGCACGCTGGGCCAGACCATGGCGCTCGCCCAAGGCGTGGCTGGCCGGCCCGCATTGATCGACAGCCATACCGCGATGACCCGAGCCCTGGACCCCGAGGCGCTGCGGGCAGCCGTGGTGGGTCTGCTGCCCGCGCCGGTCGTGCGCATCAAGCTGCTCACGGCCTACGACCTCTACTACTACGCACGCGATGCGCACACGATGACCGCGGGCTCCGACAAGCCGCTGCCCATCTTGCGTGTGGTCTTCGACGATACGCATGGCACCTGGGTGCATATCGATCCGCATACGGGCGCCGTGCTGGGGCGCACCGATGGCAGCCGGCGCACCAGCCGCTGGCTGTTCGCCATGCTGCACAGCTGGGACTGGCTCCCGTTGCTGGAGCGCAGGCCCCTGTGGGACATCGTGCTGATCGTCCTGAGCCTGGGCGGCACGGTGCTCAGCGTGACCGGGGTGGTAATCGGCTGGCGCAGGCTGGGCCTGAAGCTGCGCGCCGTGCGCAATGCACCGCGCCATGGTGGACCGAATCCAATCCGGCCCGGTGCTGCTGGATCGCCGGTGCGGCACTCCTGAGTCCTTCTTTGTGCCAAGCAATGATTTCGTGTCTGCGGTACTGCGCGCGCGCTTTCTGGCGGGAAAGACTCGCAGGCTATCCCCGCTGCGCTTCCCTGAAATCCCCGATCCGGCTGACCCAGATCGGATGGGTATGCGCTTTCGTTGGAGGTGTGGGCGGCTGGCTGTTCCCTTCATGGTGCCACGGCGTGCTCGCTGTAAAGGGCGGGCGCGTGCCTTGCACGCTGGCGGCCTGCGGCCGTCGTTGACCCTTGACTGCTTGCGCTGCGCCGTGACCCGGAAGGGCTGGGCAATTCCGCCCGGCAACCTTTCAGGAGTTCACTGTGAACAACGTACTCATCACCGACGAGCAGCGTGCGCTGCTGCTGGCCAACGGCCGCGAATCCATGGAGAACCCGGACTTCGATCCGGTGCCCGTGGTCAAGCTGTTCACGCCGGACGGCGGCGCGACCTGGCTGCTGACCGAGATTGACCCCGATGACCACGACCATGCTCTCGGTCTTTGCGACCTGGGCCTGGGGATGCCGGAAATCGGCTGGGTGAGTCTTTCCGAGCTGGCTTCGGTGCGCGGGCGATTGGGGCTGCCGGTCGAACGTGACCTGTATTTCCGGGCTGACAAGCGGTTGAGCGCATACGCGCGCGATGCGCGGCTTGCTGGGCGGATCGTTGTCTGAACTCCCTGGGGCGCCGCAAGGCGCCCCCTGTGCTTTCTCAACCATTGCAGGAGATCGAGGCCATGAGCAGCCATCACGACTACATTATCGAAATCACGGCCGAGCACGATGCGCTCAAGCCATTCGCGCCGGTGAACGGCCAGCCGCTGCGCTTTGCTATCGGCGACGCGGTGATCTACACCAACGAATTCGGCGCGTGGTTCCGTCGCCGCGTCATCGGGTTCTACAAGCCCACCGTGCCGTCGGGGCTGTATGCGCGCGGCAGGCGCTACTACCTGGACTCGTCCGCGCCCTGGATGCCGGTGGCGGAAGCTAGCCTGCGCCCTGACGACTCGGCCTGATGCCTACGCACCCCTGGCGGGGCGCTGCGCGCTGTGCTTGCCTGCTGGTGAACGCCCTGCGGGCGTTCACCAGAGCTTTCTGCGCCGCTGTGTGGTTTCTGGCATGGCGCCAAGCCGGTGTATGGGTACCAGTGCGTGAGGTGCATCGGCGCGGGGGAAGCGCCGGCGCACTTCGCGTTCCAGTTCGTGCGCGAGGCCGCGAGCGTCTTTCTCGCCGCGCAGGGCTCGTTGCCGCCATTCGCGGGCCTGGGTGCGCAGGTCGTCGTCTTGCAGTTCTCGTATGTCCATGGGTGGCTTCATTGTGCCCATGCCATGAGCAGTTGCAGTCCACAGGGATTTCATGGAAGTCATGTGGGCGTCCCCGGCCCCTTGGGAGATAGCCGGTCGCGCTGTCGTGCGCGTGGCGCATCGAGCCCCCTGCGGGGTTTCGCCCCTGTCGGGCTTCCATCGTTTCCTCCCTCCGGTCGGCTGACGCCTTCGGCCCGGCTTCCAGCTTCGGGCCTGCGCGCTTCGCTTGAGGGTGCGGTCGGCGTGCATGGCGGCCGTTGCCTGTCCAGCCGTCTTCCCTGAGTCCATCACCTTGTCCGCGACTGTAGCCCGCGGCCCGGTGCCGTCAAGGCGCGCCAGGCCGTGTCCTCGGCTGCGCCTGCGGGCCGCACCAACCCTGCGCTTGTTTCCTTGACGGCACCGGGCCGCGCGCTCGTGACCGTCGCGGGCGATGAACTCAGGAAGACGGTGGCAACGAGGCCAACCGGGTTCTTCGTGCCGACCGCACCGAACAGCCACGAGGCTGGGCTCCGAATCTAGGAATCCGGTGTGCGCTTCTTCAACAGCCAAGTCAGGAGAAAGACCATGCAACTCGCATCCCGTTTCGCAAACCATTCCCCCGCACTGCGTTCCGACCATCCCCTGTCGGATGATCAGATTCGCCGGGTGGCCCCGTCCATCTTCGCGGACGCCCCGCATGAAAGCCGTTCCGAACGATACGCCTACATCCCCACGGTGGAGGTGTTGACCGAGCTTCGCAAGGAGGGGTTTCAGCCCTTCATGGTGTGCCAGACCCGCGTGCGCGATGAAGGCAAGCGCGAGCACACGAAACACATGCTGCGCCTGCGCCACGCCAGCCAGATCAACGGCGCGGAAGCCAACGAAATCATCCTGCTGAATTCGCACGACGGCACCAGCAGCTACCAAATGATGGCGGGCGCCTACAGATTTGTCTGTGCGAATGGACTGGTATGCGGTGACACCTTTGCCGATGTGCGCGTGCCCCACAAAGGTGATGTGGCAGGCCAAGTCATTGAAGGCGCTTTCGAGGTGCTGCAAGGCTTCGAGCGGGTGCAGGAATCCCGCGACCTGATGCGCGGCATCACCCTGGACGATGGCGAATCGGAAGTGTTCGCCCGTGCCGCGCTGGCCCTCAAGTACGACGATCCGGACAAGCCCGCGCCCATCACTGAGTCGCAAATCCTGATGCCGCGCCGGTTTGAAGACCGTCGCCCGGACCTGTGGAGCGTGTTCAACCGCACGCAAGAAAACCTTACCAAAGGCGGATTGCATGGCCGCAGCGCCAACGGACGCCGCCAGCAGACCCGCCCGGTGCAGGGCATTGATTCCGACATTCGCCTGAACCGTGCCCTGTGGCTGCTGGCCGATGGCATGCGCCAGTTGAAGGCCTGACCCCTCCCCAACGTTTTCCCCGCCGGAGGGGCGGTTCCCCTCCATTCCCTTGTTTCACTTGACTGGAGATTCACCATGAACGCCGCAAACCAAACCGAAGCCCAAGCCGTCCAAACCGCCGTCAGTAGCGCAGCCAGCAGCGCCGCCAATATGCTGCAGACCGCCGACCCGAGCAAGCACATGATTCTGGTGCCGCTGTCGCGGCTGGTGCTGCGCGCCACGGGCCGCAATGTACGCAAGACCGCGCCGCGCATGTCTCTGCCTGAGCTGGCAGCCTCTATCCAAAGGGTGGGCCTGCTGCAAAACCTGATCGTGATTCCCGGCGCCGATGGCGAGCATTACGAAGTGGTGGCCGGTGGCCGTCGCCTTGCAGCCCTCAAGCTGCTGGCGAAGAAACACCGCATTGCCAAGGATTGGCAGGTACCCTGCCTGCGGGTGGCCGATGGCACGGCCCGCACCGCCAGCCTGACCGAGAACGTGCAGCGCGAAGCCATGCACCCGGCAGATCAGTTTGAAGCCTTCGCGGCACTGGTGGCCGAGGGGCGTCCCATCGAGGACATTGCGGCGGATTTTTCCGTCACCCCACTGGTGGTGCAGCGCCGCTTGAAGCTGGCGAATGTCTCGCCCCGCCTCATGGCCGACTACCGGGCCGATGCTCTCAGCCTTGACCAGTTGATGGCCCTGGCCGGGACGGATGACCATGCGGCGCAGGAAAGCGCGTTCTATGACGCGCCTACGTGGCAGCGCAGCCCGTCCGCGTTGCGTGACCGTCTGACGGAGCGCGAGATAGACGCCTACCGGCATCCGCTGGTGCGGTTCGTCGGACTGGACAGCTACGAAGCCGCAGGCGGTGGCGTGCGCCGTGACCTGTTCGCCGAGGACGATACGGGCGTGTACCTGACCGATGCCGCCTTGTTGGAACGGCTGGCGCAAGACAAGCTGGCGAGCATTGCCGCCGAGGTGAAGGCCGAGGGCTGGGCCTGGACGGACGCAGCGCCCGCCGCCACCTTGGC
Organism: Comamonas sp. FG99; assembly: GCF_057808605.1. Classification (NCBI taxonomy): domain Bacteria; kingdom Pseudomonadati; phylum Pseudomonadota; class Betaproteobacteria; order Burkholderiales; family Comamonadaceae; genus Comamonas; species Comamonas sp. FG99. The sequence continues at coordinate 40,004 of NZ_JBMDII010000036.1, read as the reverse complement.
GGACCTGCAAGCCTTCCAGCGTGCCCCGAGGGCGCGGCGCGAGCCGAACAAGCGCGAAGCGCAGCGCATCGAGAAGCTGCAAGAGAAGATGCAGGCCATCGGTGAAGCCGTGGATGCCGCGATGGACGCCGACGACGAGGACAGGGCCGATGCCTTGCAGGAGGAAGGCGAAGCCCTGGGCGAGCAGTTGCAGGCACTGGAAGATGGCTTGCAAGGGTACAGCGACACGGTGAAGGGTGCAGCCGGTGCCGTTGTGACCATCGACCGCAATGGGCAGGCCGTTATTCATCGTGGACTGATGCGCGAGGCCGAAGCCAAGGCGCTGCGCACGCTGGAGCGGCTGCGCCAAGGGTTCGGCGGTGAGGACGCCGAGAGCGAAGACGAAGGCGGCACGGCGAATGAAGCGCAAGCCCCCGTCATGTCCGACCGGCTGGCCCAGCGCCTGAGCGCGCACCGTACCGCCGCGCTGCAACTCGGGGTGGCCTGCCGTCCGCAGGTGGCATTGGCCGCGCTGGTGCATGGCATGGTGCAGACGGTTTTGCAGGGGCGCTGCTACGGCCACGATATGCCGGTGGGCGTTTGCCTCACGGTGAAAGACCGCTTGGAGGCACTGGCCCCGGACTTGCCGGAATCGCCTGCCGCCGTGGTGCTGCGCGAAATGCAGGAGGTATGGTGCGACAAGTTGCCCCAGGACAGCGCAGAACTGTTCGCCGCCTTGCTGGCAATGGAGCAAGCCGAACTGATGGCGCTGCTGGCCGTGTGCGTGGCATCCACGGTGGACGTGGTGACACCCCGCGCCACGCCGCACCAGCCCGGCGCGGAACTGGCACAGGCCGTGAGCCTCGATATGGCCGCATGGTGGAAACCCACCGCCGAAGGCTACTTCAAGCATGTTTCCAAGGCCGTGATTCTGCAAGCCGTGGGCGAGTTCGCGCCGGATTCCGTCAACCGGCTGGGCAAGCTCAAGAAGGCCGACATTGCCAGCGAAGCGGAGCGGCTGGCCGAGGGCAAGGGCTGGATGCCTGCGATCTTCAAGGGCGAGACACCGGAAGCCACACAGGAAGGCGCGGAGCTGGACGCCCCAGAGGATGCCGAGGCCGTGGAGGATGAACCGGCCCAGACACTTGCCGCTTGACCGTCAACCGCAGAGCAGCACCCCGGCCCCGGTCGGGGTGCTGGCTTGCAGGGAGTTGCATCATGCCCATCACCACGAACCAGCGCCGCCCGCGCATGGCGGCGATCTACGCACCGGGTACGGTGCGCGCCCGCCGCTGGCACGGCGAGGGCGACGTGCGCGGCTACCGCCCGCCCTCGGGCTGGACGGCCTGTGCCGACCTCACCGACATTCACCCCATCACGGGCTGCGCGCTGGCGCGTGCCATATGGTGGATTGTGGAGACGAAGGAGTAGCCGTCGTCAGCACCGGCCCCAGCGTCTTGCCGCTGGGGCCGGTGGATGCAAAATCCGGGCACGGCGGTGGCCGTGCCCGGCGTTGAAGACTAACAGCCGGAACACCACGCCGCCGCCTTCGCAGGGGCTCAGGCGGCGGCGTAAACGGCATCGCGGTCGAGCACGATGCCTGGACGCACAGGCCCTGTGGCCCGTGCATGCCCGCTAGCGATGGCTGTCGCCATCGTGGGTGCTGGCCGAGGGGTTGACCACGGTGCGGCTTTTGCCATCGACGTGGCGAATGGGCAAAGCGTGACGGTCGAAATCGTCAATGCACAGGGCATTGACGCTCAGGAATGCTGGATTGCTGCGGCGCTGGTGGTAGACATAGATGCCGCAGGTGCCGCAGAAATAGTGCTGGGCCACGCCGCTGTTCCAGCGGTACAGGCGCAGGGCGTCCTGTCCGCCCGTGATCTGGAACTGCTCGCGTGCGACGGTGGCCATGAGCGCATTGCGCTTCTGGCACAGCGAGCAGTCGCATACCACGAGTTCTTCGAGTTCCGCCTCGAAACGGAAGCTGACGGCCTGACAGTGGCAGGTGCCCGTGTATCGCATGGTGTTCTTGTCCTTGATCGTTTTACATGCAGCAGCATAGGCGGCGGCTGTAATCCGAGCGGGCCGGTGCGGCGCACCACCGGGCTTTTCGGGCTACGCCCCATGCCTCGTGCCGAGTCACGGCCATCCGGCTGCAATCCCTCCCGCCTTCGCGCCTGCGGCGCTGCGCGCTTCGCTTTCCTCCAGGGGATCGGCGCAAGGCCCATCCCCGCCGCGCTGTGCTTGGCGCCCCTTGAACGCCGCCGAACCGGCGCTGCCGGATCGGCCGGGCCAGCGCCCCGTCCAGTGGGCAGGGTATGGCGGATACGCCAGGGCTTGCTGCGGCAGGTTGTGTAGATGCGTGCCGTTTTCGATGCTGGCGGTTCTCGTCCATGGCGTCACGAAGGAGGTGCGAGCAGTCACGGAGATGGTCCCTCGCCTTGCCGGAAAGGCTCCACTCCGCCTCTGACATGGCCTGCAGGATGCGGCGGGGTGTGCTGGTGCCCTCGTCATGGTGGTCTGAGGAACGGGCCTTGCCGGAGTCAGGGGGCGTGCCGCTGGGACCTTGGTGCGGAGATGCCGAGTTGGTCGTGGCTCCTTTCGATGGTGGTTCAGCCCAAGGCGTCCTTGTCTGGTTGTGAATCCTGGCGGGAGCCGGGCTTGGGTGGCTGCAACCTTCTGGCACAGATTTTTTCCCCTGCTGCGCATTCCTCGCGCAACAAATAATCTGTGCCTCCAGGCGCTCCACTGCGTTGCGCCCGCAGGCGGTGCAGCCAGCCCGTCCCCCGCCGGCCGGATCACAACAAGGACGCGATGGGCGCGAACTTGTTCAACCGAATGGAGATTTCACCATGGCAAATATCGGCAACTTCACCGCAGACAAGGACGGTTTCAACGGCACGCTGCGCACCCTGACCATCAGCGCCAAGGCCAAGTTCAGCCCCAATGACAAGGGCAATAACGAGCACGCCCCGGACTACCGCATTCAAGTCTCTGGCCATGACGTTGGGGCCGGCTGCGCGACTACCAGCGCCTCAAAGCGGCGCTGGATCGCTTGCAGTCCACGACCGTGGCCACGTCCATCCGGGAGACCACGGGAAGGCGGCTGCACCGCTTCTCGTGGATCAACGAGTGGAAGGAACTGGCCGATGCGAAGGGCACGCCGCTGGGCATCGAGCTGATCCTGCCGGACTGGTTCTACGGCGGCGTGCTGGATTCGGCCCTGGTGTTGACCATCGACGCGGGGTATTTCCGGCTCACCGGTGGCATCGAGCGCTGGCTGTACCGGCTGGTGCGCAAGCACGGCGGGCGGCAGCCCGAGGGCTGGTGGTTCGATTTCGAGTCCCTGTACCGCAAGTCGGGCAGCGCAGCGCGCTACTACGACTTCGCCGCCGACCTGCGGGCACTAGTGGCACGCCAGGCCCTGCCGGGCTATCGGCTGGACATCGAGTACCGCTCCGAGATCGCAGCCCCTTTGCTGCTGTTTCGGCCCGTGCCGTCCACGGCACGGGGATAACTGCGCCAAATCCTGTGGATGGGCTCGTGCTATCAGGCAACAAAAGTCTCGTGCTATCAGGCAACAGACCCTCGTGCTATCAGGCAACAAAATCGGCCGCCAGCCCAATACTGGCGCGGGTTTCGGCCGCCTATAACATTAATAACTTAATACCAATAACTGGTAAGAGCGCCGCGCCACGGTGGATAACCGTGAATCGGCGCGAGCAGGCCCGCGATCTTTGCCAGCACCGTGCCGGTTTGGCACGCCGCTCAAAGTCCCGCTCTCCAGAACGGAGGGCCGGGCCATGATCCTCGCCGTGCTCCACCAGAAAGGCGGCGTGGGCAAGACCACGCTCGCCACCCACATCGCCGGCGAGCTGGCGATGCGCGGGCAATCGGTCATCCTGCTGGATGCCGACCCGCAGGGCTCCGCGCTGGACTGGACGCAGCGCAGAAGCCAGCAAGGTCTTCCAAGACTGTTCAGCGCCGTGGGCCTCGCACGCGAAACGCTGCACCAGGAAGCACCAGAACTCGCCAGGCGGGCCGATCACGTGGTCATTGATGGGCCACCCAGGATTGCCGCCTTGGCGCGCTCCGCGCTGCTGGCGGCCGAGCGGGTGCTGATTCCGGTGCAGCCCAGTCCCTACGACCTGTGGGCCAGCGCCGAGATGGTTGCGCTGATCCGCGAAGCGCAGATGTTCCGGCCGCTGCTCCGCGCAGCCTTCGTCATCAACCGGCGCGTGGCCGCGACGGTGATTGGGCGCGAGGCACGCGGCGCGCTCGCCGAGCAGCCGCTGCCCGCGCTGCGCGCCGAGATCCGCCAGCGCATCGTGTTCGCCGACAGCGTGGCCGCTGGCCGACTGGCACGCGAGACAGCGCCCGACGGCGCCGCCGCGCGCGAGATCACCGCGCTGGTCGATGAACTGCTGCGGTGGCCGTCATGACCACGAAGCCGCCACCCAGCAGCAAGCGCCCGGCCAAGCGCGTGGGCATCGGTGCGCGGCCGCCCGCGAATCCGCACGCCGAGGCGTGGATTCGCCAGGGTGATGCCGATGCGCTCAGCAAGGGCGATGTGTTCACCGCCCGCCTGACCCTCGACATCACGCCCGCACTGCGTTCACGCATCAAGGTCTCGGCCTTCACGAAAGGCGTGACCGTGGCCGACCTGCTGCGCGCGCTGCTGGAGCGGGAGTTCCCGGAGAACACACGATGACTGCATCCGCTTCGCCTGCCTCTGTGCCTGTTGCCAGCGCGGCCACGGCTGCGCCTTCCGGCCCGCCCGCCAGCACGCCGCTCACGCGCGTAGCGCTGGCCTACATCGACCAGCGTTTCGACCTCTATCTGCGCTTCGGCGAGCCAGCGCGCACCGTCCGGTACGACCGCTGGCGACGCTGCGCGGTGTTCCTGCCGGGGGCCGTGTTCTGCCGCATCCGCTGGCAGTCCAACGACTTCGGCACCATTCGCTGGCAGCTCATGGTTATGCAGGCTTGCACGCCGCTGGACGACGCACAGCGCATCCCCGGCGTGCAGCCTGGCGCGCGCCTGCTGCTGCATGCCGAAGGGCACAACCAGGTGCGCGCCGTGCTGGAGCGCATCGACGCCATCGAGGCGCGGGGCATCGCGCCTACGGCGGCTTCGCCCGCGTACTGGCGCACGCTGGCCAACCGGCTTGCGGCACGCTTGCCGCTGCCCGACTACACCGCCGAGCGGCATGCCGCCTGGCTGGCAGGGAGAGCGCTGTCATGACCACCGTTTCCACTGTCGGCGCTGCGCAGCAGCTTCGCTTTCGCATCGCGCTGGCAGGCATCGCCGTCTGCGGCCTCGCTGCGCTGGCCTGGGCGGCTTTCGTTCAGCCGATGCCGCGCCTGGTCTACAACCCGTCCGACAGCGTGGCGGTGGGCTGGTATCGCGTCGATCCACCGCACCATCAGCCCAGCTCGCTGCCCCGGCCTGTACCTGTGGGCAGCATCGTGCTGACCCGCTTGCCTGCAGACGCCGCCGCGCTGGCCGCGCAGCGCCGCTACCTACCGGCGCGCGTGCCACTGCTCAAACGTATTGGTGCCATCGCGCCGCAGCATGTGTGCATCTTCGACGCGCTGGTCTGGATCGACGGCGTGCCGGTGGCCGCCGTCTTGCCCGCCGACCGGATGGGTCGGCCGCTGCCATCTTGGCCGCACTGCCGCCGCCTGGAGCCTGGTGAACTGTTCCTGCTGAGCGCCACCAATCCGGCGTCATTCGACAGCCGGTATTTCGGGCCGGTCAGCGCATCCGCCGTGATCGGCGTCGCGCACCCGGTATGGCTGGAGAAACGTCCATGATGGCCGCCAACTCGCTGCACGTTGCCGTGCATCTTGTCGTGCCATCGGGCGTGTCGATCCGCTGGCTTTGCGCATGTCGCTGCGCGTGTAGTGCGAGCGCCGATCCTATGTATCGGGCGCTGCATTTCGCGCTGCCGTCCCACGTGCAGGCATCTTGCCTTGAACGCGCATGGCTTTCAGCCGTCGGCGCGTTCTCCGGCGCGCTGGCCGCTCGCGCAGCAGTGGCGCCGGGGGCACCACGGCCGGGAGCTGATGCGGGAGGCTGGGGTGCAAGGCAAGATTAAAGGGGGCGGCACCGAAGTGCACGCCAAGCCAGTCTGCACGTGGGGTTGGCGCGGCACGCGCCATGGGGCGGCTTCGTGCCGCCAGTTGCCCCAATGCCTTGCTACTGCTGGGAATCTCGCGTGCTTCACCCGACGGGGTGCGATGGCACTGGATGGGGGTGCACCATGACCCGGCGCGGCAGCTCCCCCGGTGAAGACCGTTTCCGCGTCCGCCTGGGCAAGCCCAAACAGCGCGGTGACACCTTCATTGCCCAGGTGCTGCGCCAGACCAGCAAGGCAGCCGGCGCCACAGGTGGCCGACGTGGAGCAGGCGGCAAATCCACCGGCAAGGCCCCCGGTTCGCGCCTGGGGCGCGGCCACACGGCGGCGCGGTTCACGGGCCAAACCTTGTCGCCGTTCTCGCGCCGTGCCACGGTCAAGGTGCGGCTGGTGTATTTGCAACAGGCCAGCGGCCGATCCACCGTGGGCCACCTGCGCTACATCGAGCGCGAAGGCGTCAATCGCCAGGGCGGGCCGGGCCATGCCTACGGGCCGTTGACCGACGAGGCGGACACCCGCGCCTTCGAGGAGCGCGGGCGCGAAGACCGCCACCAATTCCGCTTCATCGTCTCGCCAGAAGACGCCGAGCAGCTTGAAGACCTGCGCACCTACACGCGCCACCTGAAGCAGCGCATGGAAGCCGACCTGGGCACGCGGCTGGACTGGGTGGCCGTCGATCACTGGAACACCGACAACCCGCACACCCACGTAGTGTTGCGAGGCAAGGATGACACCGGCAAAGACCTCATCATCTCGAAGGAGTACATCACCCGCGGCATGCGCGAGCGGGCGATGGAACTGGCCACCGAGTGGCTGGGGCCGCGCACCGAGCTGGAAATACAGCAGGCGTTGGCCCGGGAGGTGGAACAGGAACGCTGGACCAGCCTGGATCAGACCTTGCAGCGAGAGGCCACCAATGGCCGGGTGCTGCGCAGCGAGCGGTTGGAAGCCATCCCCCGCTTGAAACGCCAGCGCCTGCTGCTGGTCGGCCGCCTGCAGCACTTGCAGCGCATGGGGCTGGTCAGCGAGAGGAAGACCGGCGTATGGGTTATCCATGCCGATGCCGAATCCACCTTGCGGGCCATGGGCGAGCGCGGCGACATCATCCGCACCATGCAGCGCGCGATGGGCGGGCGACAGCGCGAGCTGGCCGTATTCCAGCCCGGTAAGGATGGCCGCGCCATCGTCGGCCGCGTAGCGGGCAAGGGGCTGGCCGACGAGCTGTACGACCGGGGCTATCTGGTGGTCGATGGCACCGATGGCAAGGCGCATTACGTGGCATTGCCGCCCAAGACAGAGCTGGCGCAGTACCCCATGGGCGCGGTGGTGGAAGTGAAGGGCTCTACCGACGTGCGCAAGGCAGACCAGACCATCGCCGCGCTGGCAACCGAGGGGCTGTACCGCACCGACCATCACCTCGCTATCGCCAAACAGCCTGAGGTCGTAGCCGCCCACGTTCGCCGCCTCGAAGCCCTGCGCCATGCAGGCATCGTGGAGCGCGTGGCCGAAGGCTTGTGGAAGGTGCCCGGCGACCTGCCAGAGCAGGGCCGCAGATACGACATGGGACGCGACGCGCGGCGCCTGGGCGGCGTGGCCGTCGAACTCAAATCCCACCTGCCCATCGAGCGCCAGGCGCGCGTCATTGGCGCTACCTGGCTGGATCAGCAATTGATCGGCGGCGGCCAGGGCCTGGGCGACCTGGGCTTTGGCGCCGAAGCCAGGCAGGCGATGCAGCAGCGCGCCGACTTCCTCACCGAGCGGGGCCTGGCCGAGCGGCGCGGGCAGCGTGTCATCCTCGTGCGCAATTTGCTGGGCACGCTGCGCAACCGCGAGCTGGCGCAGGCCGCCAAGGACATAGCAGCGGAAACCGGCCTGGAGCATCGGCCCGCCTCGGACGGCCAGCGCGTGGCCGGCATCTACCGTCGCAGCGTCATGCTCGCCAGCGGGCGCTACGCCATGCTCGATGACGGCAGGGCATTCAGCTTGATGCCCTGGAAGCCCGTGATCGAGCAACGCCTGGGACAGCAGCTCGCAGCCACCATGCGCGGCGGTAGCGTATCGTGGGAAGTCAGCCGTCAGCGCGGTCCACAACTTTGAGGATGACACCGTCCTCTGATCTCGGCAGCGCTTCATCCCTCGCTTACTAAAGTGGGACTGATTTGCTTTGAACCTAGCCCCCTCCAGCAATCTTGCTCCTCATCGCCTGAGGAATATGAGTGACTTTGAACTATTGGGTGCGATGAGATATACGAAATTGCGATGGCGATACTCCAGCCACGCTCTGAAATGCTCGGGTAAAATGCGGAGGCGCAGAATAGCCCAGCGATAGTGCGATATCGGTAATCTTCATGTCAGTATGCTTGAGCATTGTAGCAGCTCGCTCGTATCTCACTATATTTAAAATTCCCCGATAGCTCTGCCCTATATTGTTAAACGTGCGTTGCAAACTCCGAGTGCTTGTATTCGCCATTTCCGCAATATCATTGAGTGTTGGGATTTTTTCATCCAAATACGCAGGCAACATCATTTTTAATGATCTAACCAAATCATTTGAGTCGTTTGATTTATTTATTTTTTGTGGTATGTGATTTATTGTCGAAAAACATGGAGGGAGACTCAAATATTTCAGGGGAACATCTATCCAAGATATGTGTTGGCCAGTCAAAAATTTTGTTTGCGGCCATTGTGCTTGGCTGTCAATGGTGGGCACAAATTGTGCCTCGAACCCTATTATCGAAGGAGTCCAGCTACTGTTAACAAACTGCCGCACGATTTCAATGGGAAGGACGTTCTGCATCCACTGAGCATGTTCGAGATGTCTCATGCCGGCAGTGCCTTTGAGCCGACTGCAAACTCTCAAGTTTTCGCCATGAAAAATCAGATGCATTTCCAGATTGGTAACATCAATATACGCTCTGGAGCAAACAGAGCGTAGCGCATAAAACAATGTTGGCGAATTCAATATCAACGCTTGCACATTGCTGTTCCAGTGTTTAAATTTGATGGTTCGCGACGCTAAGTGACCAAAATCAGGAATTCCCTGGTTACGAGCGGCAGCTTCAATAAAATTCAGAGCATTCCTCAATGGGATGTAATCGTCATCTTTTTCTTTGGATAGTGACGGTAATTTGAATTTTGCTAGTAATGAATCTGTGGAGGCCCCAGTGGAACTGTGTATACCAATGAATGGGGTAATGAACTGGCAACGGGCTAAAGGAATAGTAGGCATGATGCTCCAATGCTTTTAAGGATTGAAGGGCGAATGCTTGCTTTTTTTTGGAAGAAAATATCGATTAAGCCAACCTTGGCTTGCTAAGCTATATTATATGCATTTTGTTTCTAAAAGTCACATTCGATATTGAACAAATGCAATCCCAACTCCTGGCTACGCCAAATCACCATTCATAGAACGGGACTACCTGTGATTGATGACGATGACCTTGCATTGGTCTTGGGACGAGGCCAGGAAAAAAACAAAGGAGCGCTAAATGCGCTCCTTTGTTGCTTTCAAGGGCAAACCACAGGTGGGCTATCTACCGTCAGCTCATTCTGCGACGAAGCCCCAGGCCGCCCAGCAAAAGTGAGAGGAGCGCCAAACCTAGACCCTGCAGAGCAGGGACAGGTGTCGGAGAACTCGTGTGCTTGGTTTCGGCAAAGTTGTTGCCGGTGGAGTCCTCCGTGCCCAAAGTCAAAACAATGGTGCTGTCACCTGGACCGGTATCGCCCGTCTGGCTTGTGGCACCTGTCCCCAGCGTGTTGTAGGCATTGGTGTAGCCGCTGGGCTGCGTCTCGGTCACTGTGCACTGTGCGCCCGATTGCAGGCCCGTGAAGCGGTAATTGCCTTCGGCATCGGTAGTCATGGTTTGCTCCAGTGCGGGATTGGTGCAGACCAGACGCACGGAGATGCCTGTCAAGCCGGGATCGGTGGCATGGCCGTCGTCGGAGGTGTTCTTGCCGGTTTCCTCATAGACGCGCCCAGATACGGCCAGTCCGTCCACCGCGCTGACAGTAAGGTCCGCGCAGCCGCCGCTATTGCCGGCATTCGATTCGGCTTGTCCGCTCAACCCTACGCCAGCGCAGTTACGCACGGCTGCCGTGGTGGATGCGGTGGGAGTGACCAACGCAGTTACCGCGATATCACCCATGGCAGCTCCGGGCAGAATCGGCAGCGTGCCGGTGTACTGGCAACTTACTAAGCTGGCCGTTGATGCTGCGCAGTTCCAGCTGGCCGCCGTAATCGGCAGTTGGGCCTGCAAGCCTGCGGGCATAGGGTCATTCATAACGATGGTCGGCACTGGGTTGGCTTGAATAGCACCCACATCATCCCCGGTGTTGTTGGACACGCGAATGGTGAACACTGTCGTCTCGCCGTGCTTCGCTGCCATCGGGGCGGCCGTCTTGCCCAGGAGCAGATCCGCTGCCACCACGCGCGTCTGCACCATGTTAGAGCCAGGGTTGCGAGCCAGCAGGCTGGACGAATCGGCCACGTAGTCGTTGAAGTAGACATTGCCCGTCTGGTTGCCAGAGGCCACTACTGGCATGCTTAGGCTATAGGCACTGCCGGACGACATCTGACCGCCGCCGATGGGGCGCGCCAGGATGGCCGTGGCTTCGCTGGCATTGGCTGGGCAACTACCGCCGCTGAATTGCGCGCACCAAACGGTAGCGCCGCCTGGGTGGTCGGAAGCCTTGCGGCTGATACTGGCCGGCGCCGCCTTGGTGTAGAGCACCACCATTGCTGCGTCACCAGCAGGCGGAGCCACCGGGCCAGCCAGGCGCAGCGTGCCCGCAAAATTGCTGTTGCGGTCGCCCGGAGTGGGCAGCACGTCCAGCAAGCGTACATCATCCAGCGCCTGGCCCACGGCGGCGTAGTTCAGCGTGTAGGTGAAGCCGGTGCCCACCGGCACCACGGCAGCGCTCACGGCCTTGTCGATGACCAAGCCCGCGTTGCCCGAAATGCGCAATGCGTAGTTGCCCACACTGCAAGGCTGGCCGGTGCAGGCAAAGCCTTCTTGGTCCCGGTACGTGGCCTTGACGCGCAGGTTGAGGGCCGAATCGGCGAACGAGGTGTTCAGCAAGTTGGTATTCACCGGTGCATCGACCGCCACGGTGGCTGTGAATTGCAGCGGCGGCAGGTTGCCTGCAGCATTGCCCGCCCCCACTTGGGCGAACGGCTGCTGCGGCAGCGTCCAGCGGCAGGCCGTAAAGCCTTCGGACACTGAATTGGGGGCGAAGGGGGCGCCCGCATTCGTGGGCGTGACGCCAGGTGCCAGGCAAACTGGTTCAATCGCAGTATTGCCAAAGGTGGCGCTGCCGGCACGGTAGCTCATGTACTTCGGCAACACGTCCCATACCGTGATGTCCGCGGTGGGCGTGTCAGTGCTGCTGGTGGCGTTGACCACCAGTCGGTAAGTGACCGCAGCGGCGCGATTGACCGGGCCGTTGGCGATGTTGTTGGGCGCCAGCGCGGTTTTGGTGATGCCCACGTACTGGGTGCTGGTAATGCGCAGCGCGTCGGCGCTCCATATGCTGGCGGGCGATGCAGCGCCCTCGGGGGTACTACGCCAAAGCGCCTGGTTGGGAGCGATGGACTCCAGTGTGGGCGCGCCGGCCACGTGGACCACGTTTTCTCGGCTCACCTCTTGGCCTGCGGCATTGTTTCTGATCAGGATGTCAGTGGCATCATGGCGGTACCCAGTCCGTGCTTGCAGCGGGATCCACCATACCGTTCTGGCGGCAGCTGGATAGCTGGAATAGCTGCCGCGCACGCGTGTCACGTCCGACAGTTGTTTGTTATCCGCCAGTAGGGCATCAATGGATGCATACCAGGTGATGCCGGTTTCGTCACAGGCAGAGGTGCCCTGGGTGCCTACATAGAGATTCGGCTCGCCCACACCGCCGCTGGTGTATTCGCTGGGCACGTTGCTGCTGCTCGTCCAGCCGCCATTTGTTGTGCCCGGGCCTCCCACGCCTAGCGCCCAGTTGATCGGGGGCGTGTTGCCTGTTACGGACTGTTGCACGATGCCGGTGGCGGCATCCTTGCTCCACGCGCTGGTGGTGTTTTTTGCAGGAATGTTCCGGAAATCGGCCAGGCTCAGGCGGGCGTTGTCGATCTTCTCGCACACGTAGCCCACATCCTGAGCCCGGGTCCGGGTTTCCAGGGCGATCCGGGCGGCCAAGTGTTGCCCGGGAGCCACCTGATTGACGTTGTCGTCGCCAGTTACGTTCGGATCCGAGAGCGCCTCGCTGAGGTTGGCAGCAGCGGTGTCCCAGCTTCGTACCGATGTGTACCGCTTGGCAAAGCTGCCTGCGGTGTTGTGATAGATGGAGCCAATACCGGTGCTCGGTGCGGATGTATAGGGGCTGCCATCCAACTTGGTGCCGACCAGGGTGGCGGTGTTGGACATCTTGTAGTCACCGGCGGCGGGGAACTCTTCCATCGGTACCCACACCAGAATGGTCTTATGGGCCACCCACCATTCGTTGCTGCTCGCGTCTAGGTCATTCGGGTTCACGATGACCGTGGCCGAAGGGTTGTAGCCCGCGCGTTCAGGAAAGTGGCGCAGCGAGAAATCGGTATTGGTGACCGTGAAGGAGGCTCGTTTGTCGTCAGCTGTCTCGCTCTGGATGGTGCCCAGCGCGCACACACCGCCACGCGCTACGGAATAGCTGGCATTGACTGGCGCAATGGTCGCGCCCCCAAAGTCGTTCGCTCGGTAGTACGTGTTGTCATATTGCCCGCCGAAAGCGCTCAGCTGACCACGGTAGTCGCCGCAGGCATTCTGCTGGTTGTGCTCCACCCCCGGCCCCATCGGCAGCGAAGCTACGGTGGATTGAATGTTCCAGGTTACTAGCTGCGCGCCTGGGAAATGGTTGATGGCAGTGCTGCCTATGGTGCCCACGGGGCTGCTGTAGTTGTCTTCCAATGTCCAGTCGGGCTGAAGTGCTTCCAGTCCCTTGCGCGAGCCCACGGCCTTGATGCCGATGTTGAAGCCCACGACGTAGCCGTCTTGCCCTTGCGGCCCAGAGCCTGGGATGAACCGCCCGCCCAAGCCGACGGATCCTACCTTGTCCACTTGCCAGCGCGGCGCGGCCGACACAGTAAGTGTGGGCATGCCGTACAGCGGGGGCTGGGCATTGGGATTGTTCACCGCATTGGCTATGTTGGTCGTGACGGGTGCATTGCCGTTCGACCAAAGCGTGATGCTGGGTGGCGCAATCGTGGTGCCGTTGGGGGCAGCGCCACCCACGGTAGCGCGAAAGTACAGGTCACTGGCACTGCCCGCAGCGGGCTGCACACAGACGATGGCCTGACCATCAGCGGTAACGCCGGACTGTGTGGGCGCGGAGCCATCTGCAGGCAGGGTGACGGGCGTGCTGGAGATGTTCTGGCAGCCATTGGCGACGCCGCTGGGTACGTCCTTCACATCGAAGCGCACCAGTTCCTTGGCGTCTGGCTGGGGGGTGATGGGGAATGGCAGTGTGACCGTGCCCATTTTCACGATGAGCACCCGGTTGGCGGCGGCGGGCGATAGCGAATACCCTACGCGCCAGTCCACCGTGTCGTGCGTGCGCACTCTGTTATCCCCAGGGCCGCGGTCGTTGCCTGCTGCGTCGGCGTCGGGGCCAGTACTGAAAGGCGTGGAACCTGAAGCCACCATGCCGACCTTGAAATCCGTAACGGCTGCATGTGCGAAAGGTGTAGCCAGTACACCTGCAACGCCCAAGGCACCCAGAAAGGCTCGGGCCCCCTGCGAGTTAAACCGCGTAGCAACACTTGCCTGCCCACTGCGGTCTTCTCGGTGAGTCCACGTACGCTCTAGTGAGGAACTGTTCTGAGTGTCTTTCTGTGGGCTTATATCCATATGTTCTATTCCTTCAAGTTGCTGAGTACTCCATCCGCAGCCAAAGCGGCTCTTCGGTTGTGACTCAAATTTTTTGCCTCTTTGATTTTTGTAAAGAAGTGCATCGTCGAGTTTCCATTTCGCGCCAACCATTCATTGCTTGAAGGTTGTTCACCGTGTGTTTTTCACGTTGAGCGCAAAAAAGCCGCATCTAGTGCGGCTATAAGGAGCAAGGTGGCAGTTGGATCAGTGAGTGGCAGCGCCTCGAAACCGGTGTAGGTGTCCGAGCGGTAGCGCCGGCCTGAGAATGGGCCGTATACCCTCCCGAGGTGGCCCACTTATCCACCCCGGTGACGATAAGGATCGCGCAGCCGCCGTTGTCGCTGGCCTTCGGCTTGTCCAACCAAGCTCACACGAGCGCAGCTACGCACGGCGGAGGTCCAGGATGCGGTGGGTGTTATCAAGGTGGTTACCGCGATATCACCCACGGTCGCTCCGGCCAAGACAGGCATAAGGCGCTGAGCCATTGCCTGTTTTACGCGCGGCGGTTCAAACCTCGTAGCCCTGCCACCATGGCCAGCAGGCTGAGCGCCAAGAGCATCCAACCACTGTTTGTCGGCACCGGCGTGGGAGTCCCTCCGCCCGCTTTGGTGATAGTGACTGTATCGGTGGCAGTTAGACACACCGCCGGGCTGGCCCTATTGCACAGCTGGTAGTCCACCTGGTAGGAGCCCTCCTTCGTTGTGCCGTCGTACTTGATCGCACCGGTGGTCGTGTCCAGCGTCAGACCTGCCGGCCAGTTATTGGAAATGGCGATAGTCGCATTCCCATTAGGCCCCAAGGTGGCTGGCTGCCCGCCGATGGAGTCATTTGTCAGCACGTTCGCGATGGGCGTCGAAGGCGTGCCTTCCTTGCCAGTGCCAGTCTCGGGCTGCGGGTCGACGGCCGGGGCTGCCTTGCAAGCGCCCCCATCCATGGCATCGGTGGCACTGAGTGGAGCCCCGCCGGCGCTGTCCCCTGCAGCCCAGATACACGAGGGGTTGGCCGGATCGGCGGCAGCCCCAGTGAAGCCTTGGACGTATCCCAGGGTGTTGTCATAGCCCGAGCAGGGAGCGTCGGTCGCCCAATCCCAGCACAGCTTCTTTTCCTGTCGGTCATTTTGCCAATAGCTCCGCCCATTAAGCGTCAAGGCCAAGGAAGAACCCTCGTGGACATACTGAGCGAAGGTGCTCTTGGCGGTAGTGATGTCATTTCCGCTCAAGTCCAGACATTTGCTGCCACCCCAATAATTCGAGAAGCACATGCCATCAACGATGCCATTGGTGGAGGCCGTGGCCGAGCCATTGCCATAGAGAAGCGCTTCGCCCGTTTGGGGGGGATTGTGGCTCACAAAACTTGGCGCCGTATAGCCAACGCAGGCGCCATTGGTGACCATGTCAAAGCAGAGTACACGACTGTCTACTGGCCACGCTTGAACACTTTTGTATTGCACCCAATACATCCGAGAACCAATTTGCAGGGCGGGGGCACTTGTGTGGCCTAAAGGGAAGGCGGCTAGCGGGAAAGCGCTTGGCACTGCAAAGGCACCATCGGCCGCATCCGTGCCCGCGCATGGCGCAAAGTTGGTCAAATCGAGACACAGCATGCGATCACCGTTGGTGGCTGCGTAGTAGCGGTTGGCGTAGAAGCCGGTGCCGGCCAAATTCCAACTTGCAGCATTGAATTGATACGAGCCGCAACTTGTGTGGGTGTTCAAATCCGCGCAAATCACCACGGGCCCAGTCTCAGTCTCGGCATAGAAATACAAGCGGCCAGTGCTGCGATCCAGGTATTCCTGCGGTTCTCTGGCGGATACATACCAGGGACTGGCCGCGGGTGCGAATGGCTCGCTCGCAGTGGCTGGCACTGTTGTGGGAAAGCCCGGGCAGGCATGGCCCGTGGCCTGCACGTTGCAATACAGCGCATCTTCGTCCCAGCCATGGAAGATGAGGTAGGTCTTGTCCTTGTACAGGATGGGGCGGTAGCCGTCACCGGGTGTGGCAGTGTCAGCCATTATGGGCGGCGCCGTTGCCGGCAGAGCTGCTGTGGCGGGGGCGGCGGCAATCAATGCCAGCACCATAACCAGCGCACCCCAAAGTGCGCACGCGGTTTTCTTGATATTGAATCGAGATATTTTCATGCTCATCTTCTGTTCCTCAAGCTGTTAGCGTCACGCCGCCTTTTGGCGTCGCAGCCCCGCAAATCCAACCATCCCGGCCAACGCGGCGAGCAACGACAAACCCCATGCGCCCAGTACGGGCACGGGCGCTACTGTCCCCGTTCCGCCAGCACCTACCGTGAGCGTTGCACCGCCGGTTCCATCGGTGCCAGACGTGGAAGCGTTTTGCGCACCTTGCGCACTGGTGACCGTGACAGGGGGAATGGCGAAGCTGCCGCTACCCGCCGCCGCGAGGGTCACCGTGACGGCGCAGCTTGCGCCTGCCGCCACACTCGCGTTGCTCAGCACCACACTGTTGCCGCCGGGCGCGGCCGTCACTGTGGGCGTAGTGGTGTTACTGCAGGTGGAACTGGCGTTGGGCGTTGCTGCTACGGTCAACCCGTTGGGCAGGTTGTCGGTCAGTTCCAGGCCGGTCAGTGGCAACGCGCCGTCGGCCATGTTGGTGATGGTGATGGTCAATACCGTGGTGCCGCCCGGCTGGATCGTGGTCGGGCTCAGTGCCTGGGTTACGGTCACGTTCGGTGCCGGCCCCGCGCGCAGGCCGGTGGCAACCAGCGAGACCGTGCGTGCTGCATCAGGCGAACCCGCCTGTTTGCGGATGCGGATTTCGTACTGGGCCCCGGCCACCGGGTTCTCCACCAGCACCTGGCGCACGGTATTGGCGTGCTGGTTGGGATCGTCAAGGCCCGTGGCGCGCGCGGCGGGCGCGAACGGAGCCGTCATGATCGGCGTGATCCACGATCCAGTGGGCACGGGGGCGGCCTTCAACGCGCCCATGGGCCCGTCCGTGATGTAGTTGGCGACCAAGTCGAAGTCGTAAACCAGGCGAGACTTCGTGGGATCGACACCTTCGCTGGATTTTTGCGATTCACCCATGTCATCGATCCACGAGATGGTGACCACCAGCGGCGCGCCGCCGGCTGCGGTGAACACGCGGCGCATCTCGCCTCCCACGGCCGGGTTGGCGGTGATTTCCTCGATGTGAGCGCCCTTGCTGTCCTTGGGCGCCAGGGTGTAGTCCAGGCTGGCCGGGCTGCCGTTGCCGTTGCCCTGCCGGATGGCTTTGGCGGCCGCATCAAGGTTGACCAGGCCCCACCCGTACTTGACGTCCGGGCCGGGCTCGCCCTTGTCTGTGGCCGTGCCCGTCAGCAGCGCCTTGAGCGTGGAGGCGAGCATGTAGCCAGGATTGAGCGACTTGTAGTACTGCTGCAGCAGCAACGCGCCACCGGTGACAGATGGGGTGGCCATGCTGGTGCCGGGGTAGTAGTCGTACGAGCTATCCGATGGCACGTCGCTTGCGTCGTAATAGACCGATGACTCGACGTAGTACCCGTGGGAAACCACATCCGGTTTCAAGCGATTGTCATCGGTCGGCCCGAAGTTGCTGAAGTCCGTGATAACACCATCGCCATCGACCGCGCCCACGGTCACCACGTTTTTCGCCGCAGCGGCACTCGTCATCACATCGGCGCCAGGAAATTTATTGCCACCAGGCGGCGTGCCCGCATCGCTTGTTTTCCAGTTGCCGTTGCGCTGCTGCTCGTTGCCACCGGCAATGAAAGGCAAGTAAAAAGGATTGCTGTGGACGATCAAGTCATAGTACGGGGCACTTTGCGCGTAAGCGCCATAGAACCACTGATCGTCGGCGCCGGCGTCTTCGTTGCCCGGACCGTAGGAGTGGTTGGATGCGAGACCGCCGGCACCAGCAAAAGCCGTCATCTCTGCAACATCGTCGTCCCAGTCATAAGCCGTCGCCGTGGCACCATAGGCAATGCCGTGGGCCGTCTCACGGCCCGGGACGGTCTTTTTGCCTGCGACGATGCCGGCCACATGGGTCATGTGGTTATTTCCAGCCACTGAGCCAGGGTTTGTCTGCTGGGCATCCATGGTCACCTGCCCAGCCAGGAGTTCATGCGTAGCACGCACAGGCCCCCCATCCCAGATGCCCGCCTGCATGTTGGTGCCCGTGATGCCGAGGTCGTACATCGCCTTGGCGTTCATCAACAGGGCCTGAGGCTCACTCTTGATCCATCCCCCTTTTTTTACCAGCCCGCCACGGGTGGTGATGTAGATAGGTTTGCCGTTGTCGGCGATGCTTTGCAGGTAATACGCTTTTCCGTCCTTGGTGAAACGACGCTGCTGGCCGGGATGAGCTGCCAAGTATTTCTGCACCGCTGCTTCGTCGCGCTCGCGCTGCGCTTGCAGCTTCTGCGTCAAGGATGCTGCCTCGCTGGGGCTGGCGCCGGACTTTTTGATGACTTCGCGCTCAACTGCAGTTTGCGCCTGAACGTGCTGCATCTGACAGGCAGCAAGAACCGCCAACATCAACGGTGCCAGAGCACTTTTTGGGGAGGGATTTTTCTTGGACATGCGATCCTGGGTAAAACGACAAGCTGACGAGGCAAAGGTCAGCGCAGCCCACCAGCAATGACCCTTCCTATGAGGGATCACCACGCTCGACCACTTGTCCACGACTACGCATGGCTTGCCACCGCGTGGCCGCGCACTTCTCTACCCACCTTTTCAAGGCTATGAAAGCGTAGCGTTCGATACGTTTTATTGCTTCCCAGATTCCGCCAAACTAACGTCTTTCACAGACATGCGGTGGAAGAGACGGAACTTAACTGGGGGAACACCAGCCACGTTTTGGAATGCACGGGTGAAATGTGCCGCGCTCGAATAGCCCATGGACATGGCTATATCTGTGATCTTGATGTCTGTCTCTTTGAGCAACTGCGCGGCCCTCTCGAATCTCACCGTATTCAAGATGTCACGGTAGCCCATCCCTGTTTCCGCCAGCAAACGCTGAAGGCTGCGGGTACTGGTGCTGGCCATGTCGGCAATGTCTCGGAGTGATGGAATTTTTCCATCGATGTACGCTGGCAGCATCAGCCTCAAGGAATGGATCAAACCATTCGGGTCATCCAGAGTCGAGGCGGGACCTGTGTCGTCTTTTCCCACTTCGATAGGAGGCAAACCCAGATACTCCACCGGGACATCGATCCAGGACGACTTCTCCGCCGCAAGAAAGCGCGTAGTGGGCCATAGCGCTTGCACAGAGAGCCCTGGGACATATCGAGCCTCAAATGCCATGGTTTCTGGCGCCCATCGACGCCCAACAAAGCGACGGACGATTTCGACCGGCATGACATTCTGAATCCACTGGGAGTGTTCGAGATGGTGGTGCCCTGCAGTACCCTGGAGATGGGTACACACCCTAAGGCTGGACTCATGAAACTCCAACCACATCTTGAGGTTGGTGTCCTCAAATCGCGCTCGTACGCAAGCTACTCGAAGCGCCTGAAACAGCGTCGGAGCGTTCGCGATTTGCAGACGCGAGCCATAGGTCAAGTGCTCTACCGTACAGAACTTTGCGATCTCCCAACCAAAGTCAGAGATGCCCTGAGCCCGCGCAGCAGCCTCGACGAAATGGATGGCGTTTTTGATGGGAACATAAGCGTCTTCCTTGCCATAGAGGAAGGCTGGCAACTTGTGTTTCTCCAAAAGGGACTCTGTCGGGGCCCCAATGTCACCCAGAATTTCCCAGAATGGAATGATGTACTGACCGCGCGTCAGCGGGATTTCGGCCATTGGGCCCTCCTGTCACTTGCCCGAGAGTCACCCAGGAGGAGAGCAAACGTCACAAGCTACCAACTTCATGCTGGCAACGATTATTAAGTCCTCACTTGAAATTTACTTACCATTTCCCGCCATTACATCTTTCACTTTGAAAATCAGAGAGAGGAAGGATCGCCTCTTGCGGAGCGACAAGCAGATCGGTGACGGCACGCTGGGAGGGGTCTTCAGCTCATTCGGGTGAAGTGCTCATGCCGCCACAGCGTTGAGAGCCTTGCCCGTCGTGACTCCTACTTTGGCAGATACTGACCTGCAACCCGAATTCCGCACCAAGGCAATTAAGAATCCGCCCAACTAAGAGGAAGTGCGATGTGCAAGAGTAGGTACACAGAAGAACAGATCATCGGATTCGTCAAACAGGCCGACGCTGGCATGAGCGTTGCGACCTGTGCCGCCGAGGGGCTTCTGCTCAGCCGCGTTCTATAAGTAGCGGCCGAAGTTTGGCTGTATGGAGGCCAGTACCGCCAAGCGGCTGCGCGATCTAGAGGCCGAGAACAATCGGCATCAACAAGGAAGGATCTATTTAAGACTGTGGCTGTAGTTTAGAAAAACAAGACCTCTTCCGTGAATATTGTGTATAGGCAACTCCATTCCTGTATGGCGAAGGGTTTTATAGCGAAGCTGTGGCAACTTATTCCCAATGCGATGGTAGCTGGTTTTTTTGTAGCCGAGTTCTTCCAGTATTTTTTGCTTGCCAATTGGCTCTGGACTACTTTTAATTAATAGATCAAGCAAATTGAACTCGCTGTCGTTGAGTGAGACGGTGCGAAAATTTGGTGCTATGAGTTGGGGCGCATTCGGATGCAAACTCCATAGTTTTGAAGTTGGTTGTGTTTTTTTATTTTTTAATACTTTAATTAGTCTGTTGTTGTGTAGTATCGAGCAAATGCCAGCGATAACTTCCGTCATTTCCGCTGGCTTGGGGAAGTATTGAAGAGCACCAGCCATTAGTCCTGCGATTCGTTCTTCAAGGCTCGAACCGGAAGCAAGCAAGATAGCTGGTATGCCTTGACTCATCAAATTTTGTATCAGTGTGAAGCCACTTTGATTGGGAAGAGTGGCCTCCGTGACCACCAGATCAACTTTCCTGGTCAGCAGGCCGACATAAAAATCCTCTGCGGACCTTGCATCAAATACATTGAATCCTGATTTTTGAAGAAAAATGCACGCCCTCAGACGAGCGTCATCGTCACTATCTACCACTGCGATGGTTGGTTCTTTTGAGGCGCTTAGGGTCTCTTGCTCAAAAAAGGAATCGTCTTGTATTTTTATAATATCTGAAAGATGTGAATTTTGCATTCCATCGTTTGAAGGGTTGATGCAATTTTTTAACGTTGAAAAGGTCATGAAATGATAATTTTCGAGGTTAATAATAATCAAATTCAATCCATTGATATAATTTTTTATCGAAATGAATTTATTTGATTCTTCATCAATATTTGTCATGCCATGTGAGAATTTTATATATTTCCTTGCTTTGTGAGTTCCCGTATTCCGCCAATTTCATGATTGGCTCCGTGAAGCAGCACGTGGCATATCCATCTATGCCAAGATGTTTATGCAAGGTCCATGGTGGAAATCGAAGGCGTTGTAGATCAACGGTAGACAATCAGAGAGGCTAGGTGGCGATAGCTAAGAACCGTCGGCCGCCTTTCATTGGCTTCTATGGCTCTCATGTGTTCCACCCGCAGACAGTTCGTATGTGCTAATGGAGCAAGGAGAAACGGAGGCCGCCATGGAGCTTAGACATTTACGGTGCTTTCTTGCCGTCGCCGAGGAACTGCACTTTGCTCGCGCCGCCGCCCGGCTACACATGGAGCAGTCGCCCCTGTCGCGCACTATCCGCGAGTTGGAGGAAGACCTGGGCATGCAGTTGTTCGTGCGCACTAGTCGGAGCACACGGCTGACGGTGGCGGGGAGGCTGCTGGTGGAGCACGTGCCGCGCGTGTTTGCTGCATTGGAGCAGGCGCGTGAGAGCGTGAAGGCGGCGGCCAACGGGTTTCACGGCCAGTTGCGCATCGCACTGTCCGACGGCATCACGCCATCGCGCCTGCCGTCCTTGCTAGCCCGTTGCCGAGAAGAAGACCCCGAAATCGAAATCCGCCTGTTCGACGTACCCCTGGCTCAGCAGATCAAGGGTCTGCATGACGACTTGTTCGACGCCGGGTTCTCCATGGCCGAGGACGCGGGCGAAGGCATCTTGGTGGAGCCCACGTGGGAGGATGAGCTGATGGTGGCCGTTCCGGCACGCCATCCCGTGCTCAGCCACAAGCGCATTCCCTTGGAAGAGGTGCTGCGCTACCCGCTGGCCCTGGGCGACCCGGCATTCTGCGAAGGACATGCCCGCCAGGTAGACCGCATCTTGCGCCAACAGGCCCAGGAGCCGCTGATTGCGCAGCATGTGGCCACCTTCGATTTGATGATGGCGCTGGTATCGGCCGGGCTGGCCCTGGGTTTGGCCGGCGCTGCGCACATCGCCTCCAGCCGTGAGCCTAACGTTGTGGGCCGTCCGCTGGCGGGCACGCCGCCCATGCTGACGACCTATCTGCTGCGCCGCGATACCGAGCCCTCGCAAGCGCTGGCGCGCTTCATCGAGCGGCTGCAATCGAACGGGCCGGGCCAGGGCGATGCGGTCCATGACGAGAAATAGCGGAGCTACGCCATGCGCAAGTTCATGATGCTTGTGCCCCTTGCTGTAGCACCGGCCGGCTGCGGCAAGCCCGAGCCCACGAACACAGTGGAATCGCTGGTGGCCAACCCCGAGCGGCTGAAAGACCTGCGCGAGCAATGCAGGCTCAACCACGCCAAGATGGGTGATGCGCTGTGCAACAAGGTGGCCGAGGCCACGCGCAAGCGGTTTCAGGGCAAGGGCACGCCGTACACGCCGCCCAAGGAACCACCGAAGTTCTGAGTGTTTGCCGCGCGCAACGCGCATTTTGCTTTTTTCCAAACACGCCGCAATGCGCTTTCGCTTGCGGCGTTTTTGCGGCTTTCTACCTCGCTTGAATTGATGATTTTTTCATCACCTTGCTGCCGATAACGGTCTTTGACCGGCACCGGGCCGGCCCCTGATCCTGATGCCTGCGGCACATCGCGGTGCCGCCAGGCAGGGAGCTGGAAATGCAGGGAACGAACGTGCTGTTCGGTCAGATCGCCGTGGTGTTCGGCATCGTGATCGCTGGCGTCTGGAGCGCCACGCAATGGACGGCAGCGGCCCTGGGCTACCAGCTACGCCTGGGCGCGCCGTGGTTCGATTTGCTCGGCACGCCGGTCTACCATCCATGGCGGTTGTTCGAGTGGTGGTTCTTCTTCGACGCCTATGCACCACGCGTGTTCGACATAGGCGGTGCGATCGCGGGCGGCAGCGGGCTCTTTGCGGTGCTGGTGGCCATTGGCATGTCCATATGGCGCTCGCGCCAGTCCAAGCTGGTGACGACCTACGGCACGGCGCGGTGGGCCAACGCGGAGGACGTGCGCAAGGCCCGTCTTGACCGACCCGCAGGCGTGTTCCTCGGTTTGCATTACCGGCAGTACCTGCGGCACGAAGGGCCGGAGCACGTGCTGGCCTTCGCGCCCACGCGCTCGGGCAAGGGTGTGGGTCTGGTGGTGCCGACGCTGCTGTCCTGGCCCGCTTCGGCCGTCATCCACGACATCAAGGGTGAGAACTGGCAGATCACCGCCGGCTGGCGTAGCCGGTTCAGCCACTGCCTGCTGTTCAACCCCACAGATTCCAAGTCGGCCGCCTACAAGCATCACGAGCCTGATGGTTCTTTGTTCCGCCGCCCATGCCGACACAACAGCCGGGGTCTCAACCCTGTTCAAGACAGGAACCAACCTGGCGAACCAATCCACGTCTGACTCCCGCATCAGCAGCACAGGCACGGCGGCGCCCGGTGACACCATCCAATGGGTAGTGGACTACAGCAATCTAACCGGCACCACCGCAACGGCCACCATTTCCGACCTGCTTACACAAGGGCAGAACTATGTACCCGGATCGCTGAAGTTACCTCCGGGGCTGACGGCGCGCTACACCGCCAACAATGGCGGCACCTGGGCAAATGGCTCTCCCCCTGCCGGAGCGAATGGCGTTGGCCTATCGGGCAGCGTTGCCGGAAGCAACAGCGGCGCCGCCGCCATGACCCCTTTCCAGGTCACCACGCTGACGTTCAACACGCAAGGCGGCGATGGCTATTCCGTCGAGGGCTACGGCAACAATATCTATACGGTGTACCACCACAATGCGAGCGCCACAGCGGTATTCTGCGCCACTATCAACAATCAGGTCTGTCCCGGCTGGCCCGCACGTTCGACCTATGTCAATGCCACCGCCGATACTCCGATCGGGACAGGGGGCTCCGGTCAGTACACCACTGCCGGAGTCACCGGCTCGCTGATCTTCAACGGCAAACTCTATTGGCCCGTGGAGTCACGCGCTGCCGTAGGTGGTGTCTATCCGGTCGGCATGCAGTGCCTGAATCTGGACACGCTGCTCAGTTGCGGTTTCATCCAATTGGATACCGTATCGGTCTCTCCCCGTGCCGGCCAGTACGGAGAAATCGCGGGGGATGGTATCCAGGCGGCCAATGGAAAATACTACTACGTCAACACCAATGGCAATCTGCTGTGTTTCGATCCTGCGAGCGGTGCAGATGGCGCTTCCTGTGGCATCACCAACCAGGGAATCAGCGCCATTGCGCCTGCCCAGACTTATTTTGCCGAACTCGGCACGTTTGGCAATTACGTGTACTTCACCTACGCACAAGGCGCCAGCAACCAACTGGTCGGTTATGACATCTCGGGTACGACACCGGTGCGGGTCACTAATCAGATAACAGGGCCGTTGCAAACGGGTGGGTACCCGAGCGAAGTATTTCCAGTGGTCTCGCCGAGCGGCACAGTACTTGGCGCTTGTGCGGTCTACAACCAGAAGTGCTATAGCACCTCCGATATCGAAATCACCAACAGTCCTTGGCCGTTGCGACAGTACTCCTACAACCCAAACGCTGCCAATCCTGCTGCGGGGTTTGGCTATGGCACAGGCGTGCTGATGGGTTCCAAGTACTACACCACCGTGGGCAGTTCCAGCACCAATTGCTATGACTTCGCCAACTGGGATGGAACAGGCGCAGTGCCTGCCTGCACCGGATTCAATGGACCGGCCACCCTGCGCAGCTATACGGTGCGGCCCTTGGCCAACCTGCCGGGATGCATGGCCACCAATGGCGATGGCGCACAGATCAAGGTCTTCAACCAGGTCACCGGCGGCGCCTGTGTCAGCGGCTCTGCCACGGTGCCCAAGACCACACCCTCGGCCTACTATTGCGATGGAACAACACACACTTCTCAGTGGGACAAGCTGACGCTGCTGGGCCTTACCGGCGCGGAGTATGGACAAGCCGTCGCCACCATATACGACATGAATGGCGCGGCCGTGCCGGGCTTCTCCAACGTGGTGATGAATGGCACCATGCTGGATATTTCTTCACTGCCCGTGTCTGGCAACTATACGTCGCTCTCCGCGGCGATCACATTGACGGGTGTGACCGACCAGGCGGCCATCAGCAAGGCCTCGGCCACGCTGTCGTGGGCCGGCGGCCCCATGCAGATGTGCTACCAGACCACCGTGTCCCCCATGGCCTGCGGCACCAGCGCCCCGGTGATGAATGTGGCCCGTGCCGTGACCAGTGTGAGCGGTGGCGCGACGGACGGCCCCGCCGGCACCTCCAGCGGCACAGCCCTGTTCACCGCGGCGCCGACGGCGGCGCAGTGCCGGCTGAACTTCACCAAGACGGCCTCCGCCCCGATCCTGCAGCCGGGTGGCGGGATGGGCTACACGATCACGGTCACGAACCAGGGCACCATGCCCTACGCGGATGCAGCCCCGGCCTCGTTCAGCGACGACCTGGGTCAGGTGCTGGCCGGCGCCAGCTACACCGGCATCGCGACGGCCTCCGCAGGCTCGGTCTCGTATGCCGCGCCGGTGCTGTCCTGGAGCGGCCCGCTGGCCGCGGGCGCCACGGCGACAGTGCAGTACACGGTGACGGGTGGAGCCAACCCGCCGGCGACCCTGGCCAATACGGTGCTGTCACCGAATCCATCAAACTGCCAGCCCGGCGCTGCGGCGCCAGAATGCACGGCCGTCGTCACCCCGGTGCCGCAGGTCAGCATCGCCAAGAGCACGCCGGCGACCACGCTGACACCCGGTGGCCAGATCGTCTACACCATCGTCGCCCGCAACATGGGGACGGTGGGCGCCTCCGGCACGGTGGTGTCCGATCCGCTGCCGGCAGGCCTTGCTAGCCAGACCTGGACCTGCGCCGCCAGCGCGGGCGCAGCCTGCCCCAACCCGAGCGGTACAGGCAACCTGAATGAAACGCTGACCAGCTTTCCCGCCGGCAGCTCGGTGACCTATACGGTGACCGCGACCGTGAGCGCCAACCCGCCGGCACATGTCACCAACACGGCGACGGCCGCGCCGCCGCCCGGGGGCGTCTGCGCGCCGAACCAGCTCCAGCCGCCTTGCCAGAGCGTGGTGACGGTGCCGCCGGTGCCCCAGGTCGGTATCCTCAAGAGCACGCCGGCAACCACGTTGACGCCGGGCGGCCAGATCGTCTACACCATCGTCGCCAGCAACACCGGTGCGGTCAGCGCAGCGGGCACCGTGGTGTCCGATCCCCTGCCGCAGGGCATGGCGAGCCAGACCTGGACCTGCATGGCAAGCGCAGGGGCAGCCTGCCCGAACCCGAGTGGTACGGGCGACCTGAATGAGACCTTGGCCAGTTTTCCTTCCGGCAGCATGGTGACCTATACGGTGACCGCGACCGTGAGCGCCAACCCGCCAGCGCAGGTCATCAACACCGCGACGGCCGTGCCGCCTCCAGGGGGCATATGCACGCCGCCTGCGGCGCAGCCATCCTGCCAAAGCAGGGTGACGGTGCCGCCGGTGCCCCAGGTCGGCATCCGCAAGAGCACCCCGGCAATGACGCTGGTGCCGAACGGCCAGATCGTCTATACCATCGTCGCCACCAACACCGGCACGACCAGTGCATCCGGCACCGTGGTATCCGACCCCATGCCCGCAGGCATCACGGGCCAGACCTGGAC
This sequence comes from Comamonas sp. FG99, assembly GCF_057808605.1. Taxonomy (NCBI): domain Bacteria; kingdom Pseudomonadati; phylum Pseudomonadota; class Betaproteobacteria; order Burkholderiales; family Comamonadaceae; genus Comamonas; species Comamonas sp. FG99. The sequence goes on along the minus strand of NZ_JBMDII010000036.1, from coordinate 13,078 downwards.
CTGTACCGCCAGTGCGGGCGCTGCTTGCCCTAACCCCAGCGGCGCCGGCGACCTGAATGAAACGCTGGCCACCTTTCCTGCTGGCGGCGTGGTGACCTATACCGTGACGGCGACCGTGAGCGCCAGTCCACCTCAGCAGGTCATCAACACCGCGGCGACTGTGCCACCGCCCGGAGGCGTGTGCGCTCCGAGCCAAACGCCACCTCCTTGCCAGAGCGAAGTGCGGGTTCCTCCGGTGCCGCAGGTCAGCATTGCCAAGACGGCGAGCACCGACAAGCTGAGCCCGGGCAGCACGATCGTCTACACGGTCACCGTGACCAACACGGGCGTGCTGCCAGCCGACGGGACGCAGGTGTCCGATCCGATTGCAGCGGGCCTGACCGCCTATTCGACGACCTGTGCCGCTGCAGGTGGCGCGGCGTGCCCGAACGGCGCGGGCCCGAACACGGGTGCCTTGAACGAGACGATTGCTACCCTGCCAGTGGGCGGCAGCGTGGTTTACACGATCACCGCAACCGTGAGCGCCAACCCAGCGAGCGCGGTGACCAATACCGCTCGCGCCACGCCGCCACCGAACGGCCTGTGCATGCCGGGCAATACCGAGCCGCCCTGCACGGCGACTGTGACTAGTGTCCTGTCCCAGTAATTCGCCCGCAGAGCCGGGCGAGTTTCTCAAGGATTGAATCGGCGGTGGCGGTCCAGGTGAACGGCTTGCAGTGTTCGTTGTATTGGCTGACGAAGCTGTCGATCTTCTTGGTCAGGTCCTTGACGCTGTTGAACGAGCCGCGCCGGATCGCCTTGTCGGTGATGATCCCGAAGAAGCGCTCGACCTGATTGAGCCAACTGGAATAGGTCGGGACAAAGTGCATGTGCCAGCGTGGGCGCTGCGCCAGCCATGCACGCACCTTCGGATGCTTGTGGCTCGCGTAGTTGTCCACCACGCAATGCACGTCGAGATCTTGCGGCACGGCCTTGTCGATTTCGCGCAGGAAAGACAGGAACTCTTGATGGCGGTGACGAGGCTTGCAGCTGGCCAGCACCGCCCCATTGAGCACGTTCAGCGCGGCAAAAAGCGTGGTCGTGCCATGGCGCACGTAATCATGCGTGACGCCTTCCACGTAGCCCAGCCCCATCGGCAGCATCGGTTGTGTGCGCTCCAGCGCCTGGCACTGGCTCTTCTCGTCCACGCACAGCACCAGTGCGTTCTCGGGTGGATTGAGGTACAGCCCCACCACGTCGCGTAGCTTCTCGATGAACAGCGGGTCGGTGGACAGCTTGAAGCTGTCCACTCGATGTGGTTTGAGCTGGAAGGCTTGCAAGTAGCGCGCAACGGTGCTCTTGCTGATACCCGTTTCGCCCGCCAGCGTGCGCGTGCTCCAATGCGTCGAGCCGTCGCCCGGCTTGGTGTGCAACGTCTTGTTGATCAACTCGGCAACCCGCTCGTCACCCACCGTGCGCGGGCGGCCAGGGCGCAGTTCGTCATACAGCCCAGGCAGCCGATCGCGCGCATAGCGCCCGCGCCACTTCGTCACCGTCGCTCGATTGATCCCCAGCGCTTGCGCTACATCGGTGCTGGCCTTGTCCTCGCCTTCACAGGCCAACACGATTCGCGCACGCAATGCCAAGGCGGCCGGCAGCGATCGCGATCTGGCCATCGAGGCCAGTTCCGCTCGCTCGCCTTGCGTGAGGTTGATGGTCGTCGTGCGGGTATATGCGTTGGGCATGGGACATCTCCGAAGATGCCTCATTCCATGCAGTTTTTGTGCCTACGAATTAACGGGACAGGACACTAGCGCCCCGCCGCCACCATCAACCACACCAGTGCCGATTGATGCACGCTGGATGTTGCTGTTGCTAGGAACGTTGTTGGCTTTGCAGGCAGGCCGCGGGATGCGCAGAAAGGTGTAGCGCACGAAATCAGGGCCTAGCCTGTGAGCCAAACGACTCCTCAATAATGGCGTGCAGCATCTGCTCGGGCGTGAGCTGCTGCGTCATGCGTCCGCGCTGCACGCTGTTGTGCTTGAAGGATCGGGCGCTGCGCTCCATCACCTTGGCCCTGAAGGTGGCGATGGAGTCATTGCCGATATGGCTGTTGAAGGTGTTGAACAGCACCACGCGCTGGCCATCGAAGTGGTTGTGCTTCACAAACGTTCAGATCGGCGGCGCGGGGCTGTAGAGCCATACGGGCGAGCTGAGCCAGACCGTATCGAAGGGCTTGAGGTCGATGGTGCATCGCTTGCCACCCCTCGAACGCGCAGCCTGGGCTGCGCGACCCTCGTTTTGGAGCGCTTGCCCGGGCTATCATGGAGTAGTGCATCGGCCTCGCACTGGAAGTCCGACCCGATGCAGCGCGCCCAGGTTTTCTTTCTCGACGCTCCCATGTGGCACCTAGGCGAATGAGCCATAGCCTCCGCAAGCGACCCATGGCAGAGCTAACCTACCGTTCCGTAACGGCTTTCGGCTCGTCGGAGCTTGCAAAAAGAACTTGACAACGGACATTTTTCATCGCCGGGCCGCCCCAAGATGAAAAAGCGCCCCCTCGGGGGGCAGCGGCTACACGCAGTGAGCAAGCGTGGGGGTCATTTTTCATTGCTTCGTCTCCTTGAGGATGGTGTAGCAAACACATGGCAGAGCCTCCCCTGCCCCGAGGCCAGCCGCACTGCGCTCAGCGCAGCACGAATGGATTGCCGCCTGCCGCGCCGCTGTTGATCCACACCGCCTTGGTCTGCAGGTACTCGCGGACCGCGTCGATGCCGTTCTCGCGGCCCAGGCCCGAGTCCTTGTAGCCGCCGAAAGGCGCCATGAAGCTGACCGCACGATAGGTGTTGACCCAGACGGTGCCGGCCTGCAGCCGCTCGGACATGCGGATGGCGCGGCCAATGTCTTTCGTCCACACGGCTGCGGCCAGCCCGAAGCGCACGCCGTTGGCGATGCGCAGCGCGTCCGCCTCGTCCTTGAACCGGATCACCGACAGCACCGGGCCGAAGACCTCTTCCTGCGCGATGCGCATGTCGTTGGTGACGCCTGTGAAGATGGTGGGCTGCACGAACCAGCCCGGCCCACACCCTGGTGCGTCGCCCTTGGCGCCGCCCAGCACCGCGGTGGCGCCCTCGCTGCGGGCGATGTCGATGTAGTCCAGCACCTTGCGGTACTGCGGCGGCGTGGTCACCGGGCCGACCTGGGTGTCCAGCTCCATCGGGTCGCCCATGCGCGCGGTGCGGGCCACGGCCACCAGCTTTTCGACAAAGGCGTCGTGGATGCTGTCCTGCACCAGCAGGCGCGAGCCCGCGATGCAGGTCTGGCCCGAGGCGGCGAAGATGCCCGAGATGGCGCCGAACACGGCCTGGTCGATGTCCGCATCCTCGAACACCACGTTGGGTGATTTGCCGCCCAGCTCCATCGCCGTGTGCTTGAGCAGGCGGCCGGCCTTCTCGTTGATAGCGCGGCCCGTGGCGTCCGAGCCGGTGAAGCTGATCTTGGCCACCAGCGGATGCTCGATGAGCGGCGTGCCGACTTCGCCTCCAAAGCCGGTCACCACGTTGAACACGCCGGGCGGGAACCCGGCCTCGTCGAACAGCTCGGCAAACTCCAGCGTCGATGCCGAGGTGAACTCCGAAGGCTTGGCCACGACCGTGCAGCCCGCCGCAAGCGCCGGGGCGATCTTCCAGGCCAGCAGCAGCAGCGGCGAATTCCACGGCGTGATGGCAGCCACCACGCCCACGGGCTCATGGCGCGTGAAGGCGAAGTAGCCCTTCTTGTCCAGCGGCAGCGTGCTGCCCTGCACCTTGTCGGCCAGGCCGCCGTAGTAGTAGAACCACTGCGGCAGGTAGTTGAGCTGACCCTGCATCTCGGCCAGCAGCTTGCCGTTGTCGCGCACCTCGGTGGCGGCGAGCCTGGCCGCATCGCGCGCGACCAGGTCGCCCAGCTTGCGCAGCAGCGCGCCGCGCTGGGTGGGCGTCATCTCGGCCCAGGGGCCGCCGGTGAGCGCGCGGTGAGCCGCCTGCACGGCGGCATCAACGTCCTGCGCGTTGCCGCGCGGAATCTCGGCCCACGCTTGGCCGGTATAGGGATTCTGGGTGGCGAACCAGGCGCCGCCCAGCGGCTCGCAGGCCTGGCCGTCGATGCGCAATGGATAGCGTTGCATAAAGGCCCCCCTAGAATGGCCGCAGGCCTAGCGCACAGCGGAAGCGGTTCTTGATGTAGGGGCCATCGCGCGGCGGCAGCGCGCGCGGTGGTTCGTTGGCATCGATGAGCACCCGCACAAAGGTGGTCTGCCGGCGCGCGGCGATGCCCGGCGCGATGTCTTCGCAGGCATCGGTGCTGTTCACCGAGAAGGAATCGGCAATGCCGAAGCCCTTGGCCACCGCCACCAGATCGGTGCCCAGGCTCGCATGGCTGCGCTGCATGCCGGTTTCGCCGAAATGGCCATTGTCCAGAACCACGATCGTCAGGTTCTTCGGCTGCTTGGCGGCAATGCTGCCCAGGCTGCCTATGCCCATGAGCTGCTCGCCGTCGCCGGTGATGACGAGCACCGGCTTGTCCGGCTGCGCCAATGCAAGGCCCAGGCCCAGCGCGGCAGCGCCGCCCATGGCGCCCCACAGGTAGTAGTTGCGCTCACGGTCGCCTGCGGCGAACACGTCGTACGAAGCGGAGCCCAGGCCGCTGACGATCAGCGCCTCGGGCACGGCGGCGATCAGCCGGGCCACGAACTCGCGGCGCTCGGCGCGGGGGGCGCAATGGGGCTGGTTCATTGCTGGCGCTCCCATTGCTTGCGGCCGATCAGGCTCTGGCCCAGCAGCACAGCAACTTTCTGGCCGGCCCCGAAGGCGGCGTCAAAACCGGCACTGACGATTTCCTCGACCTCCTGCGGGCTGGAAACGCGCAGCACATGGATGCCCATCAGCTCCAGCACGGCCTGCGTGGCCCTGCCCATCGGGCCCTGCCACGGGTTGAACTCGGCGTATTCGCCCCGCATGGTGACCAGCGTGAAAAAGGGGAAGTCCGCCGCCTGGAGCAGCGAGAACATGTTCACGCAGTTGCCCACGCCGCTACTTTGCATCAAGAGCACCGCGCGTTGGCCTCCCAGCCAGGCGCCGCTGCACAGCGCCACGCCTTCTTCCTCAGTGGTGAGCACCACATCTTCGATCTCGGGGTCGGCGATGGCGCTGCGGATGACATGCGAATGCCCGGCATCGGGAACGTAGGCGATCTGGCGCACTCCGCCGGTCTTGAGGACATTGAATACGGCCTGCTGCCAGTGAGGCACCGCCTGGATGCTTGGATTCATGGGTCGCGGGTTCAGGAGTGGAACTGGCTGAAATAATAAAATTTGATCCACATGCTTGTGAAATAGAATTTTGGAATTTCACAATCACGCTTTCTGATCACCCCATGGACCTGAAGCAACTGCGCGCCTTTTTGACGGTGGCGGAAACCGGCAACGTCACGCGAGCCGCCGACATGCTGCACCTGGTGCAGCCGGCGGTCTCGCGGCAGCTGCGGCTGCTGGAGGAAGACGTAGGCGCGCCGCTGTTCGAGCGCGAGCGCCACGGCATGGTGCTGACCGACGCGGGCCAGGCGCTGATCGGCTATGCGCGGCGCGCCATGCTGGAGCTGGACCGGGCGCGCGCGGAGATCGCCGGCGCGGCGGCCGGCGGCGTGGGCGGCCTCGTCACGCTGGGCCTGCTACCCAGCACGGTGGACATCCTGTCCAGCGCCCTGGTCTCTGCGGTGGCCGCCGCCCACCCCGCCATCCGCCTGCGCCTGGCGGTGGGATACGCGGGCACGCTGATGCAATGGCTGGCATCCGGCGAGGTGGATGCCGCGCTGCTGTATGGCGCCGAGCGGCCTGACATCCAGACCACGCGCCTGGTCGAGGAGGCGCTCTGGGTCATCGCCCCGCCATCGGCCCGGCTGCGCAGCGACCAGCCGGTGCCGCTGGCCTGGCTGACCGAGCACAAGGTCGTGCTGCCCAGTGCGCCCCATGGCATCCGCACGCTGGTGGAGCACGCCTGCGCGGTCACGCAGACCACGCTGAACATCGGTGCCGAAACCAATGCGCTGAGCGTGCAGCGGGCCCTGGTCCTGGGCGGCCACGGCTGGACGATCCTGCCGCCGATCGCGGTAGCCGAAGACTTGCGCGCACACCGGCTCTGCGGAGCGCCGCTGGCCGACCCGGCCATTTCGCGCACCATCGTGCTGGCCCTGCCAACCAACCGCTCCAGCGGCACGCATGTGCGCCGCACCGTCGAGCTGCTGGAGCAGGAGACACGGCGGGCAATCGCCGCGGGGGTCTGGCTGCAGGGGCGCTGGCTGGGGGACTGAAGGGCCAGGCCGGCAGACGCCACCAGCCAGGCAATCCCCGTGCCATCGGGTGCTATGGCCTCTTGCGCTCCCCGGCAGCGCAATGCCGCATGCAGCGGGGATTCTTCGCGTCGGGCCGGTCGTCCACATAGAAGCCGTTTCGGTTCGGCATCTGGACCGCGACGAGCGATTGGGCATCGACGGTGGCATCGGCCGGCATCAGACCGTTCGCATGCAGGATGTAGCCGGCAACGCTATAGACATCCTCGTTGCTCAGCGACTGCGGCGCCTGGAACGGCATCGCCCGCCGTATGTAGTCGAACAGGGTAGATGCATAGGGCCAGTAGCTGCCCACGGTCTTCAGCGGCTTTTCCGTGGTTAGCGACCCTGCGCCGCCTACCAGCGCCGGGCCCATGCCGCCTTCGAGTTTCGCGCCATGGCAGGCAAGGCATTGGCTTTGGTAGATGCGCTCGCCATTGGCGACAGTTCCCGCGCCGGGAGGCAGCCCGGCCCCGTCGGGAAATACATCGATATTCCATGCGGTGATCTCGGCCTGCGACGCGATGCGCCCCAGGTTCAGCTCCGCCGCCGAGGCCATGGCCGGCACAGCGCAGCCTGCCACCGCGGCAGCCAGCAACCATTGCAAAGGTTTACGCGCGGCCATTGCTCACCTCCCCGCTGGCGGCCACCTTCCAGGGCTGGATGGCGTTGTTGTGATAGAACGAAACCTTGCCACGTGCATCGATCAACTGGCTGAGCAGCGGCTGCACATAGCCGGTTTCGTCCATGGCCCGGCTCATCAGCATCAACTCCTGGCCCTGCCACTCGAAGGGCGCACGGAACGAGGTCAAGGCCTTGCTGAGCACCGGCGCATCCAGCGTGGCAGGCTTCCAGTTGTCGCCGCCATCCACTGAGACATCCACATGGGTGATCCTGCCCCGCCCGCTCCAGGCGATGCCGCGCATCTCATGCAGGCCCTTGCGCCCCAGCCTGTGGGTGCCCGAGGGCGAGGTGATCAGCGACTTGCACTCCATCACGAACGAGAACTTGCGTGCGCGGCCATCAGCCATCAAGTCCGTGTACTTGGCGGTTTCCTCGCGCGTGTAGCCGGGCTGATCGGTCACATGCAGGCGTCTCAGCCACTTGATGCTCATGTTGCCCTCAAAGCCCGGCACGAACAGCCGCAGCGGATAGCCCTGCTCCGGGCGCAGCCGCTCACCATTCTGGCTGTAGGCCAGCAAGACATCGTCAAGGCATTTCTCGATCGGAATGCTGCGCGTCATGGCGGCTCCGTCGGCACCTTCGGCGACGATCCATTTGGCTCCTGGCTTCAAGCCCAGGTATTCCAGCACCATGCGCAGCGGCACGCCGGTCCACTGCGCGCCACTGACCAGGCCAGCGACTTCCGCCGCCGTCTTGCCATAGGGCGGCAGAAATGACGGATTGCCGGAGCACTCGAGGAAGTAGATGCGGGAGATGCTCGGAAACTGGCGGATTTCATCCATGGTGAAGATCATGGCCTTGTTGGTCAGGCCATGGATCATCAGCCGATGCTGGGCCGGATCGACCTGGGGTACGCCTGCATGGTGCCGTTCATAGTGCAGGCCATTCGGGGTGATGATCCCGTCCAACTCCTGCAGCGGCGTCGTGCTGTATGCCGACATCGGCTCCTTCAGGCCCGGGTAGAGGTTGCGGATGGCCTTGTTCTCAAACTTGGAGGGCGTTCCATAGGGCGACGCGGTGGGTGCCCCGAGCGACCGGGTCCACTCCGCAATATTGGGTGGCAGGTTGTTCGCCTGCGGCGCAGGTGCCGCTGCGCCCGTTTGCGCAAGAGCGCGCTCGGGTGGACCCAGCGCCGCCACCGCGGTGGCCACCGCACCCGCGCCGCCGCGGCGCAGAAAACCACGCCGCGCCGCAGAAAGCGGCGGACTTTGCTCGCTCGGATAGCCGATTGCAGAATGGATGGATTCACTGGACATGCGGTCTCCATTTCTCTTGTATCGCTTGAATTCGCAAATACCGACCGATCGGTACTCACGCAAAGCAGTGTAGTCAGCAAGGAGTGCGATGTCTAGCACCCTGCGGCCAGGCACCGATCAGCGGCGACACAAGCTACTCGCTAACTATCCAGGGCAAGATTTGAGGGTGCAGGCACTTGTAATCCAACAGGAAATTTCCCACTCTGCATAGGTGCAGCAATGGACAACAAAGCATCTACTTCGCCCAAAAGAGTGGAAGAAATCTCAGCAACAGCATCCCTATTTCCCCTAGCGGATATGACCGATCGGTACACTGCAATACCATGTACTGCAATCAACCCGGAAGGCTCGCCAGTGGAAATCATCGACTACCCCGAACTGCCTCAGCGTGAGCGAATCCGCAAGATTGCGGCGCAGTTGTTTGCACGGCTAGGCTACAACGCCGTTGGAATGAGTGACCTGCAAGAGGCTGTCAAATTGGGACGCGGGGCTCTCTACCACCATATTCGGAGCAAGGAAGATCTGCTATACGAGATCTCCCGTGAGTACATCTGGGATCTTGCTCAATCTGCACGGCAGATCCAGGCCGAAACCAGCGACCCGGTGGAGCGCATTGACCGCCTGGGAACCTACCTGATTCGCAAGATCGCATCCCACCAGGCTGAACTCACCGTTTGCTTCAGAGAGGTGCAATCCCTCTCCGCGGAAAGGCATGCGGAGGTCATGAATTGGCATGCACAGTACGAGCGCGTCTGGCGAGATGCGATGGTGGATGGCGCGGAAATGGGCCAATTCCGCCCGTACGACCCCGTCGTGCTTAAGGGCGTTCTGGGCATGTATTTCTATAGCTATTTGTGGATGAAGCCTGACCGGGCGCTCGGTCCGGAAATCATTGCAGACCGGTTGAACGGCCTCGCCCAAAGGATGCTGGCCTTGACCTAGCTTGCCCTCGCGGCAAAGCCGAGGGTTTGTACCGACGCGCAAAGATGTCGCCTGGGTCACACTACAATCCATACCGACCATTCGGTACACAACAATAAAACGAATGATAGGCCGGTAGGTTTGGTGACCCAGAGGGATGAATACCTCTAGCAGAGTTGATTCCTCACCTGAGAACCTATCACCAATCACGAGCGGTGACCGATGAATCCATTTCTCGCAGCTCTGTCGGGGCGTTGGATTTTGATTATTTTCATAAATCTGTACCGATCAGTCGGTACTTAAAATAGGAAAAGTAAGATGCCAGCTAGCCAACAGCCCGCACTCTGGATCCCTGGAGTGGAGCAACTCGAACACTCCAACATCGCTCGCTTTGCTTGCCGCTACGGTTTTGACCCGAGGAGGTACGACGAACTGCATCGCTGGTCCATCAGCGACCTGGATGGCTTCTGGAATGCCGTTTGGGACTTCAGCGAGGTTGTCGGCCAGCGCGGCGAGACCACACTCGTGCGCCGAGGGTATGGCGAAATGTTCGGCGCGCGCTGGTTCCCGCAAGCCCGGTTGAACTTTGCCGAGAACCTGCTTTGCGGGGATCAAAGCCGCGTCGCAGTCATCGAGTTCAACGAGTCCGGCCTGCGGCGCAAAGTGAGCATGGCCGAATTGCGCGATCGCGTTTCGCGGCTGCAGCAAGGCTTGCGCAAACTGGGAGTGAGGCGAGGCGATGTAGTCGGCGGCATTCTTCCCAACAGCCTGGAAGCCTTGGTTGCGCTGCTTGCCGCAGCTTCTATTGGAGCGGTGTGGGCGTCCTGCTCGCCAGACTTCGGAGCCCCCGGCATCATTGATCGCATTGGCCAGGTCCACCCGAAGGTGCTCTTTGCGGTGGAGAGCTACCTCTACAACGGCAAGAGTTTCGATATCACGGCGAATCTCGGGCAGATCGTCCAGGAGCTTCACGATCTACAGCATCTGGTGATTCTTGGCGACAGCAAGAAAGTCGCACAGCGCCATGGCGCCACGGTGGTCTCGTGGGACGATGTCAATTCCAAGCAGCCTCAAGCAATCGAATTCGAAAGACTGCCCTTTGAACACCCCCTATATGTAATGTTCACCTCGGGAACCACAGGGCTTCCCAAGGGCATCGTGCACACCGCTGGCGGAACGCTCATGCAGCATCGAAAGGAGCACCTGCTTCATTGCGACGTGCGGCCTGGCGACGTGATGAGCTGGTACACCAATACCGCCTGGATGATGTACCACTGGCTCATCTCGGGGCTGGCCAGCCAGGCAACGATCGTGCTCTACGACGGCGCTGCCGTTGTCAGCGCAAGGGATGGGAGCGATCTGGGCCATCTATGGCGCATGGCGCAGGAGGCTGGCATCACCCATTTTGGAACCAGCCCTCGATACCTCGCAGTGCTTCAGGAAGCGGGCTATGCGCCAGGGCGCGAGCATGATCTGGGAGCCCTTCGTAGCGTACTTTCCGCAGGAGCCCCCGTACAACCCGAACAGTTTGACTGGCTGTATTCAGCGGTCAAGCAGGACATGATCTTCGCCTCCATCTCAGGAGGAACAGAAATCATTGGTTGCTTTGTGCTGGGCTCGCCCCTGCACGCCGTGAGGCGCGGTGAAATCACGTGCAAGGCGCTCGGCCATGCGGTGGACGTTCTCGACGCACGCGGCGCATCCATTGTGGGGCGAAAAGGGGATCTGGTATGTACGGAGCCTTTCCCCAGCGCGCCACTCACATTCTGGGGGGAAGACGGGGACGCTCGTTACTACGCCGCCTACTTCAAGGAACGTCCAGGCATCTGGACCCATGGCGATCTTGCAGAACAGACGCCGTGGGGCTCCATGATCATTTACGGCCGCACCGATACCACCCTAAAACCAGGGGGCGTTCGCATCGGAACTGCCGAGATCTACCGCGTTGTCGAAGCACAGCCCGAGATTCAAGACTCAATTGTCTTTGGCCATCCCATCGATGGCGACGAAGAAATTGTGCTGTGCATCGTGATGCAGGACGGCGTTGAACTCGACGACGAGTTGAAGAAGCGCATTCGGGCGGATATCCGCCAGAAAGCATCTCCGCGCCATGTTCCACGCCACATCTTTCAGGTGACTGCGATCCCCTACACGCTCAATGGCAAACGCGTGGAAGGCGCGGCCCGGGCGATGGCGGCTGGCCTGCCGGTCAAGAACAAGGGCTCGCTCATCAACCCCGAGTCGCTTGCGCAATACGCTGAACTGATGAAGCCGGAGCATGTATGAACAGACGTTCTTGGGGAGCCATCGCCGGGGTCGGCGAGCTCAAGCCGATGCGAAAGACACAAGGTGCAACGACCTTGGATCTGATTGCGCAGGCAGCACGCATGGCAGTGGCAGATGCCGGATTGGAAAAGGATGCCATCGACGGACTGCTGGTTGGCCCGCAAGTCGGCGAGACCCCTCAGCATGTTCCCGCCACGGTGGCAGAGTACCTGGGGATTCAGCCGCGTATGGCCAATGTGGTTGATCTCGGCGGCGCTTCGGGCCCTGGCATGGTATGGCGTGCCGCTGCCGCGATCGCTGCAGGCATGTGTGAGGCTGTTGTCTGCGTGTTGGCGAACACCCGTGAAGATGAGGCGCCCCGGTCGCCCAACCGCAATCCCATTCGAGAGTTTGACGTCCCGTTTGGGGCATCGGGTGCGAATATCTCGTACGCGATTCCGATGCAAAGGCACATGGCCCAGTACGCCAGCACACCCGAGCAATTCGCCGCCATTGCCGCTTGGGCCCGCCATAACGCGCAGTCCAATGAAAACGCCATCTTCTACGGCCAGCCCGCGAGCGTGGAAGAGGTCCTGGCATCCCCCGTCATTGCGGCGCCACTGCATTTGTACGAGATCGTGATGCCGGTCGCCGGCGGCGAAGCGGTCGTGGTCGTAAGCCCCGAGCGTGCGAGGTCGCTTCGCCATCCGCCGGTGCACCTGCTGGGCGCTGGTGAAAAAATAACCCACAGAGCCATCAGCCAAGCACCTTCTTTGACCAGCGGCCCGCTCAAGCCCGCGATGGCGCAGGCAATGGCCCAGGCGGGAGTGAGCGTGGAGCAGATGAGTCTGCTCTCGTTCTACGACTGCTACACCATCATGGTCGCACTGACGATCGAGGACGCGGGCTTGTGCGGCCCAGGTCAATTCGGGAACTGGCTCGCCGAACACAGCCTTGGATTTGACGGTGACAAGCCCCTCAATACGCATGGCGGTCAATTGGGCTATGGCCAACCCGACCTTGCTGGCGGCATGACCCATGTGGTCGAGGCGGTTCGGCAGCTTCGCCACGCCGCAGGCAATCGCCAGATCCGCGCGGCAGACCTCGCCCTGGTGACGGGCAACGGCGCCACCGTAAGCGAAGCCGTGGCCCTGGTATTGGGAGCCGACGCATGAGCATCATCGAACAGTTCGAGCGGCTTAACGCTCCAGCCCCCATACCCACGGCAATTTCCCAGCCGTTCTGGGATGCCGCCGCCAACAAGAACCTCATCCTGCAGAAGTGCGGCGACTGTGGGACATGGGTCTTCTTGTATTGACCCACCGGAATCTGCACAGGTCAGGCCGCTAATGCACATGCCTCAGCGGGAGTTTTCATGCCCAGCGCCTGGTGCGGGCGTCGGTAGTTGTAGAAGCCGATCCAATCGGCAATGACACGGCTGGCGTGCTGCAGGCTCTCGAAGCGATGCCGGTGCGTGCATTGCTCCTTGAGTGTGCGGATGACGCGCTCGACCATGCCGTTTTGCTGCGGGCAGTGCGGCGTGATGAACTCCTGGCGCAGCCCGTAGCTCTTGACTAAGGCCGTGTAGTGCCGGCTGGTGAAGACCAGGC
>NZ_JBMDII010000035.1:0-56124 GCF_057808605.1 Comamonas sp. FG99 | reverse complement strand
AAGTACCTCGCCCGCCGGGGCGAGACCCGGCCTCTGGCCTCAAAACAAGGCTCCACGCTTGCCCGCTACGCTGGGTCTCCCGAGGGGTTCATGTCGTTCACTGGCTTAAGTGAACGGCATTACTGCGGATGCAGGCGTTTTTCATTGAGGGCAGTGATGCCTCAGCCAACCACCACGCGCGCCGCGCCGGCGCGCATCTCGCCGACCACGGCCGCAGCGGCGAAGCCCTGTTCGCGGAACACCGCCAGCACCGCGGGCGCGGCCTCGGGCGCGCAGGCCACCAGCAGGCCGCCCGAGGTCTGCGGGTCGGTCAGCAGGTGGCGCATGGCCGGGGGCAGCTCGGCGGGCAGCTCGACATCGCCGCCATAGGCGGCCCAGTTGCGGCCCGAGGCGCCGGTCACCATACCCTGCTCGGCCAGCGCGCGCACGCCGGGCAAGAGCGGCAGGTGGCGGCTGTCGATCTGCGCCGCAAGGCCCGCGCCGCGCGCCAGCTCCAGCGTATGGCCGAGCAGGCCGAAGCCGGTCACGTCGGTCAGCGCGTGCACGCCGTCGATGCGCGCCAGCGCGGGGCCGGGGCGGTTGAGCTGGGTGGTGTTCTCGATCATCGCGGCATAGCCGGCCGCGTCGAGCTGCTCCTTCTTCAGCGCAGCCGAGAGCACGCCCACGCCCAGCGGCTTGCCCAGGATCAGCAGGTCGCCCGCCTGCGCGCTGGCGTTGCGCTTCATCAGCCGCGGATGCACCAGGCCTATGCCCACCAGGCCGTAGATGGGCTCGACCGAGTCGATGGAGTGGCCGCCCGCCAGCGGAATGCCGGCGTCGCGGCACACCGACTCGCCGCCTTGCAGGATCTTGGCGATGACATCGTGCGGCAGCGTGTTGATGGGCATGCCCACGATGGCCAGCGCCATCAGCGGCGTGCCGCCCATGGCGTAGATATCGGACAGTGCATTGGTCGCGGCGATGCGGCCGAAGTCGAACGGGTCGTCGACGATGGGCATGAAAAAGTCCGTCGTCGCGACGATGGCCTGCTCGTCGTTGATCTGGTAGACGGCGGCGTCGTCCGCGGTTTCGGTGCCCACCAGCAGTTGGGGAAAGAGCTGCTTGGGCAGGGCGCTCTTGCTCATCAGCTCGGCCAGCACGCCGGGCGCGATCTTGCAGCCGCAGCCGCCGCCGTGCGACAGCGAGGTGAGGCGGGGATGGGGAGCGGTGGTGGTGTCAGGAGTCATGCAATCTGGCCCGGCAAGGGGATGAGTGAATGGTGGCGGTGGCGCAACTGTCTATTATCAGCGCGGATCGGCGCTGCCGGCCGCCGCATGCCGGGCGGGGAAAAATGCTCCAAAATGGGCGCCTGCGAGGCGTTGGCGGTGGCCGCGCCGCTTCAAGGAGCCGGCAAGTTGGCAAGGGCATATCACGAACGGGAGAGGGCATGGGCCGGGCCGCGGCGGGGCTGGTGCTGGGCGTTGCCGCTCTTGTGCGGGCTGCTGGCCGCGGCGCCTGCAGCGCGGGCCGAGATCTCGGCGAGCACGCTGGAGGAGGGCGTGTCCCGCACGGTGCTCGGCATCCTGGGCTATACCCGCTGGCCGCAGGAAGGCCCGGTGCTGCGCCTGTGCGTGGTGGGCGAGGCCGAGTATGCGCGCGGCCTGCTCGATGGCAAGGGCCTGGTGGTGGGCAGCCGCCCGCTGGAGGTGCGCCGGGCCGATGCGCAGCAGGCCGGCACGCAGGTCGAGTGCGACGCCATCTACGCCGGCCGGCTGGCGGAGAGCGCCTGGCGCCAGCTGATGCGCAGGCTGGACGGCCATCCCACGCTCACCATCAGCGAGCATGGCGCGCTGTGCCGCATCGGCGCCATGTTCTGCCTCAAGCCTGCGCGGGGCGCCATCGGCTTCGAGGTCAACCTCGACTCGGTCGCGCGCAGCGGGGTGCGGGTCAATCCGCGGGTGCTGCAGCTGGCGCGCCAGGGCAGCGAGCCATGACGCCCATGCCACGCAATGCATCGCTGCGCGCGGTGATCCGCCGCGCCCACCTGCGCATGGCCTGGGTGGCGATCACGCTGGCCGGCGCGCTGCTGCTGCTGGTGGGGCTGGTGGCGCTGCGCCTGTACCTGGCCAACAACCTGCAGCTGATGGCACGCTCGGTGGCCTATACGGTGGAAGCCTCGCTGGTGTTCGCCGACCAGGCGGAAGCCGCCAGCGTGCTTGGCGAGATGGTGGCTGGCGAAGACGTGGCGCAGGCGCGGATCGTGCAGGCCGACGGGCGGGTTTTTGCGCAGTGGCGGCCAGCGGCGCCGGCCGCCATGGCGCGGATGGGCGAGGCCCTGGCGGCGGCCCTGGGGCTGCCCGAGGCCGAGGCCGAAATCCGCCAGGGCAGCAAGCTGATCGGCCATGTGCAGCTGCGCAGCGACGGCGCGGGCCTGGTGCGCTTTCTGGGCACCGGGCTGGTGGTGCTGCTGCTGTGCCAGGGCATCAGCGGCTATGTGGGGCTGCGCCTGTCGCGCCGCATGCTGGCCGATATCGCCGAGCCGCTGCAGGAGCTGGCGCGGGTGGCCCGCGCGGTACGCCACGAGCGCTCGATGGAGCAGCGCGTGCGGCCGGCGCGCATTGCCGAGCTGCGGGCGCTGGGCGATGACTTCAATGCGCTGATGGCCGAGCTGCAGCTGCGCCACCTGCGGCTGCAGCAGCAGAATTCGCTGCTCACCCAGCAGGCCATGAGCGACAGCCTCACCGGCCTGGCCAACCGGGCGCATTTCGAGCAGCGGCTGCTGCGCGCGCTGGACGACGCGATGGAGCTGCAGCAGAAGCTGGCGGTGCTGTTCATGGATGCGGACCGCTTCAAGGAGGTCAACGACCGCCTGGGCCATGCGGCCGGCGACACCTTGCTCAAGGCGCTGGCCGAGCGGCTGCGCCAGCAGGTGCGCGAGACCGATCTGGTGGCCCGCCTGGGCGGCGACGAATTCGCGGTGCTGCTGCACCCGGTGCGCGGCGCGGGCGATGTGCAGCTGGTCATCGACAAGATACTGCAGGCCATGAAGCCACCGCTTTTGATTGGGAATGCGGCCAGGCTCTATCCTGCGGTCAGCGTGGGCATGGCGGTCTACCCGGAGCACGGGGCGGACATGGCGGCCTTGCTCGCCCATGCCGACCGCGCGATGTACGAAGACAAGGCGCGGCGGCGCGATGCGTGCGAAACCAGTTGACAGCGAGAGGCAGCAGGTGCAACAAGATCGAGATGGGGCGCGGTGTTCCCGGCCCACGGCGAAATGGCTTTGGACGGGCCTGCTGGCGCTGGCCATGGCGGGCTGCCAGCCGGCGGCGCCGCTGCAGCGGCAGGATGGGCCCACGGCGCAGCAGCAGGTACTGCGCAGCCAGGGCTTCGTGCAGTCCGAGCAGGGCTGGGAGCTGCAGATGCCGGGCAAGCTGCTGTTCGAGTTCGACTCGGCCGAGCTCGGCGCCAGTGCGCAGGCGCGCATCGTGGAGCTGGGGCGGGCGCTGTCTGCGGCCGGCATCGAGCGGCTGCGCATCGAGGGCTATACCGACGACCGCGGCAGCGATGCCTACAACCTGCGGCTGTCGCTGCGCCGCGCCCAGGCCGTGGCGCATTGGCTGGTGGAGGCCGGCATGGCTCGCGACCGGCTGGAGATCCGGGGGCTGGGCCGCTCGCAGCCGGTGGAGCCGGGCAATCCCGCGGAGAACCGGCGCGTGGCCATCATCGTGCCGGCGCCTTGAGGTCGGGTGGCGGAAAGCAGCAGGAGTCGAACCTACCCGGGAGCGGCTGACGCCCCCCACCGGGTTTGAAGCCCGGCCGCACCACCGGGTGCGATTGCCTTCCAACGCATGAAGCGGCGATTGTAGCCAGTGTATTCAGCCCTGGCTGCCCCAGTGCGCGTCGGGCCGGATCAGGTGGGCGTCGCGGATGCGGCGGGTGTAGCCCACGCGGTCGAAGTATTCGAGCAGCTGGATCGCGCGCTTGCGGCCCAGGCCGGTGGCGTCGCGAAAGGCTGCTGCCGGCACCTCGCCCGGGCCGCCGGCCTGCCGCGCCTCGGCGGCCAGGCGCGCGAGCAGCGCGGCCAGCTCGTCCATGCGGCTGCTGGCGTAGAACAAATCCTTGACCACCTGGTGCAGCGCGCCCTGGCGCGCCAGCTTGGCGCACAGCTGGCGCACCGGCTCTTCGCCCAGCTGGTGGTCGCGGGCCAGCTCGCGCACCCAGGGCGGATCGTAGCGGCCGGCGGTGATCGCGGGCTGCAGCCGCTCGGCCAGGGCCTGTTCGGCGCCGCTCAACTGCAGGCGGTGGCTGGGCAGGTGCAGCCAGGCGCCGCGTGCGGCGATGGCGCCGCGCTCGGCCAGCTCGGCCAGCAGCGCGCGCCACAGCGGCTCCTGCTGCATCGCAGGGCAGGCCATGCGGCGCAGCCGCGCGGAGTTGACGCCGGGCTCGTCCGGGCAGTGTTCGTGAAACTGCTGCAGCGTGGCCAGCAGCTGCGCCTGCCAGTGCCGCCAGCGGGAGTCGTGCAGCAGCAGCGCATCGCCGCCGGGCAGCGGCAGGCTGCGCGTGGCGGCCGGCAGCGCCTGTTGCGCCAGCTCCCTGCCGCACAGCCGCTGCAGGCGGCTGCGCTCCATGCCGTAGGGGGCCTGGGCGACGAGCGCCTCGGCATCGCCGCCGTCCACCAGCTGCTGCAAGGCATCGAGCCAGGCCATGCGCTCGGGGCTTCTGCGCTTGCGGGCGGGCGCCTCGGGGTCGAGCACACGGCCGCCGGCAATGGTCTGGCTGGCCTGGGCATTGCGCACGATGAAGCGGTCGCCGGGCAGCAGGAACAGCGGCGCATCGAGCACCAGCTGCGTGCGCGCCTGGCCGCCGGGGGCGATGCCGCCCGCTTGCAGCGGCACCACATGGGCCGTGCAGTGGGCGGTGGCCGCATGTACGTGCACCGAGGCCCAGGGCTCGATGGCGGGAGCGTCCGGCAGCGACTGCCATTGCACGTCGATGCGCTGGCTGGCCTGCAGCGCGCGCGGATCGGCGATCCAGTCGCCGCGGGCGATGGCATCCTTGGCGATGCCCTGCAGCTTGAGCGCGCAGCGCTGCCCGGCACTGGCGCTGCCGCTGGCCCGGTTCTGCGCATGGATGCCGCGCACGCGCACCGGCTGGCCGCTGGCGCTGTGCTGCGCACTGCCTTCCACGGCCAGCTCGCCGGCGAACACGGTGCCGGTGACGATGGTGCCCTGGCCGGGCAGGGTGAAGACGCGGTCCACCGCCAGCCGGAACAGCCCGCGCGCTTGGCGCTGCGCGGCCAGCGCGGCCCGCTGCCACAGGTGCGCCTGCAGCGCGGCGGTGCCCGCGTCGCCAGCCTGCGCCGCCGCGGTGCGAAACAGCGGCGCGCCGGCCAGCGGCGTGCCGGCGAGCAGGGCGCGCACTTCGCGCTCCGCCTGCTGCAGCCGGGCGCCGTCCACGCGGTCGGCCTTGGTGAGGGCGATGCTGGCTTCACGCACGCCGAGCAGCTGCACGATGGCCAGGTGCTCGCGGGTTTGCGGCATCACGCCGTCGTCCGCCGCCACCACCAGCAGCGCATGGTCGATGCCGGCCGCGCCGGCGGCCATGGTGTGCACGAATTTCTCGTGGCCAGGCACGTCGATGAAGCCCAGCACCTGCCCATCCGGCAGGGGCACATAGGCATAGCCCAGCTCGATGGAGATGCCGCGCTCCTTCTCCTGCTGGAGCCGGTCGGTGTCCACGCCGGTCAGCGCGCGCACCAGCGTGGTCTTGCCATGGTCGATATGGCCGGCGGTACCGATGATCATGCGATTGCCATGGAAATATGTGCCATTGATGCCTGCCGCTCAGGCGCTGGCAAGCAGCCCGATCTGCTGCTCGAATGCCGGCTGTTCGGCGGCTTCCAGGCAGCGCAGGTCCAGCCACAGCGCGCCGCCCTGGATGCGGCCGATCACCGGCCGGGGCAGCTGGCGCAGCCTGGCCTCCAGCTGCTGCAGCAGCTGCCCTTCGCGCCTGCGGTCTGCGGGGGTGATCCGCAAGCCGTGGCTGGGCAGGGTCTCGACCGGCAGCGCGCCGCTGCCGATCTGGCTCAGCATGTCGGCGGCCTCGACGCGGTAGGCCATGCCCAGTGCCTGCTGCAGCGCCGGCTGCAATTGCAGCGCCTGGGCGCGCATGTCGGCCTGCGGGCGGGTGAACAGGCGCAGCGTGGTCAGCTGCCGGGCCAGCGTCTCGGGATGGAGGTACAGGCGCAGCGTGGCCTCAAGCGCGGCCAGCGTGAGCTTGCCCACGCGCAGCGCGCGCTTGAGCGGGTGGCGCTTGATGCGCGCGATCAAGTCCTTGCGGCCGACGATCAGGCCGGCCTGCGGGCCGCCCAGCAGCTTGTCGCCGCTGAAGCTCACCAGGTCGGCGCCGGCGGCCAGGGTTTCCTGCACCGTGGTCTCGTGCGGCAGGCCCCATTGGCGCAGGTCGGCCAGCGTGCCGCTGCCCAGGTCCACCATCAGCGGCAGGCCGCGCGCGTGGGCGAGCTGCGCGGCCTCGGCATCCGGCACGCTCTTGGTGAAGCCGGTGATGGCGTAGTTGCTGCAGTGCACCTTCATCAGCAGCGCGGTGGCGTCGGTGATGGCGTTTTCGTAGTCGCGCGCATGGGTACGGTTGGTGGTGCCCACCTCGACCAGGCGCGCGCCGGCATGGGCCATCACGTCGGGGATGCGGAAGGCGCCGCCGATCTCCACCAGCTCGCCGCGCGAGACGATCACTTCCTTGCCCGGCGCGAGCGTGGCCAGCGCCAGCAGCACCGCCGCCGCATTGTTGTTGACCACGGTGGCGGCCTCGGCGCCGGTCAGCTCGCACAGCAGCTCGTGCACCAGGTCGTCGCGGTCGCCGCGGCCGCCGCTGGCCAAGTCGTATTCGAGGTTGGCGGGCGCGCTCAGGGCCTGCACGGTGGCCTCTACCGCGGCCGCGGGCAGCAGCGCGCGCCCCAGGTTGGTGTGCAGCACCGTGCCGGTGAGGTTGAACACCGGCACCAGCCGCGGGGCGCTGCGCCGGGCCAGCCGGGCGGCGGCATGGGCGAGTATGCCTGCGTCGCTGCCGGCCCAGGCCGGCAGCGGCGTTCCGTTGCGCCAATGCTCGCGCAGCTCGGCCACCACCGCGCGCAGCGCGGCGGTGCAGGCCGAGCGGCCATGCTGGGCCTGCAGCGGCGCTGCGTCCGGGCTCTGCAGCAGGCGGTCGATGGAAGGGGGCTGGAAGGCGGGATTCATCGGCGGTGCAAAAAAGTCTGGCGGTATCCGGTGCCGTGATGGTACGGCAGATGCGGCGTGCGCCATGCCGGATACCGGGTGGGCTCAGCTTTGGTCACGATTCAGTCATGCATTTGTCATCAAGAGCACCGATAATCGCGAGCGGCAGCGTATCCGGGTTTTTACCTAGCGTGGCGGCCGATACCAGGAGAAAAAGAATGAACCGCCCTCTGCTGCCTCTGCTGGCCTTGGCCATGCTTGCCTGCGCGGGTACCACTCGCGCGCAGGACGGCGATGCCGGCCAGGACCAGCCCGGCCGCGTGGAGGCGCACCTGCAGGCCAGCTATATCTGGCAGCGCAAGCCGGCCTTCGGCGCGCTCTACAGCGGCCCGCGCAGCCTGGTGCCCGGGCGCGAGAAATCCTACTCCTTCTCCGGCACGGCTTACCTGGGCGTGCGGGCGGCGCCGGGGCTGGAGTTCTACCTCAACCCCGAGGTAATCCAGGGCGTGCCGCTGTCGCATCTGAACGGCCTGGGCAGTCCGACCAATGGCGAGATGCAGAAGGTGGCCGGCGCCAATCCCAAGGGCTATATACCGCGCGCCTTCCTGCGCAAGACCTGGGGCCTGGAAGGTGAGCAGGAAGCAGTGGAGTCGGCGCCGAACCAGCTGGCGGGCATGCGCAGCAAGAACCGCGTGGTGCTGAGCGCGGGCAAGATGTCGGTGGTCGATATCTTCGACGCCAATCCCTACAGCCACGATGCGCGCAGCCAGTTCATGACCTGGTCCTCGCTGGCGCAGGGCGCCTACGACTATGCGGCCGATGCGCAGGGCTACACCTGGGGCGCGGCGCTGGAGTACTTCCAGGACGATTGGGAGCTGCGCATCGGCCGCTTCGCCGGCCCGCGCGAGTCCAACGGACAGGCGCTGAACTACCGCATCTTCAAGTTCCATGGCGATCAGCTGGAGGTGGTGCACAACCACGAGTGGGACGGCAAGCCTGGCGCGGTGCGCATGCTGCTGTGGCGCAACCGCGAGAACATGGGCAGTTTTCAGGATGCGCTCGACTACGCCCGAGCCCATGGCGGTACCCCGGCGCTGGCGGATGTGCGCCGGCCCCAGTCCAAATGGGGCTACGGCCTGCACCTGGACCAGGCGCTGGCCGAGAACCTCGGCGCCTTCGCACGCTACAGCTGGGGCGACGGCCGCACCGAAACCTATTCCTTCGAGGAGGTGGACCGCAGCGCGCAGCTGGGCGTGGCCGTCAAGGGCGCGGCCTGGGGCCGTGAGGGTGACACGCTGGGCCTGCTGGCGGTGCGCAACACACTGTCCTCATCGCACCGCGAATACCTGGCGCAGGGCGGCCTCGGCGGCTTCATCGGCGACGGGCGGCTGAACTACCGCCCGGAATGGGTGAACGAGATCTACTACAACCTGCGCATGCTCAAGGGCCTGTGGCTGGGGCTGGATGCGCAGCAGGTGCGCAACCCGGCCTACAACGCGGACCGCGGGCCGGTGCGCGTGTATTCGCTGCGCTTGCACGCGGAGTATTGAGCGGCCAGGCCTACGCCTGCGCTGCCGCTGCGGTGCGCTGCATCACCTCGGCCGAAACCGGCGCCGCCAGGGCTCCGGTGAGCATGTCGATCAGGTTCTCGATGGCGCGGTGGATGTCGAAGCTGCGCTCCGCCTTGCTGCGCCGGGCGCTCATGCGCTCGTAGTCGCCCAGCGCGAACAGCATGAAGCTGATGCCGGCCAGCCAGCGCTGCTGCAGAACCGGCGCCGGCACCTGCGGCAAGGCCAGCTCGACGAGTTCGTAGATGCGCCGAAAGCCCCGGTCCGTTTCGCTGCTGCTGGCCCGCAGGTCGCTGTCGGGGTGGATCTGCGCGGCCGCGAGGAAGCGGTTGTAGGTATTGCGCTTCTTGGTCAGCAGCCGGGTGGCCAGCGGCCACACCAGCGCTTCGACCAGCGCGCGCAGCTCGGTATGCCGGCCGGTCGTGAACAGCCGGTCGACATAGTCGTTGCGCAGCAGATTGACCTCCTGCATGCCCGCATCCAGGATGGCTTGCAGCAGCGCCTCCTTGGTGCCGAAGTGGTACTGCAGCGCCGAGTTGTTGCGGTGCCCGGCCTCACGCGCGATCTCGCGCATGGAGACAGCGTCTATGCCGCGTTCGGCGAACAGGCGCTGGGCGGTCTCCAGCAAGGCCTCGATGCCTTCCGTGCCCGCCGGCGCGCTGCCGCGTGCCGTGCGCTTGGCCGTGGGAACACTGGAGAGGGTGGGTGGAGGCATCGCCGCTGCATCGGAGGTGAAGGTCCGGCCATTGTATTGTCAAAAGCTTATTTAAGTCGATTGTTTGACTTTAATAAGTCATATGTCTTAATATCTGGCCCGTCGCGGCACCCGGGCGCCGCAATCCACGGAGGCAAGATGCAGAGCAACGAGATCATGGAAGCCGGACATCCCCCGCAGTCCACGCAGCGCAAGCATGCCCATGCGCAGACCGTCACCTTGCACCAGCGTTTGAAGCCAACGCTCGATTTCTCGGACGGCAGCGATTTCGAGGACGCCCGCAGGGGCTTCATCGGCACCATCGAGGACGCCACCATCCGCAACGTGGCTGGCCAGGTCGTCTGGAGCCAGAAGGAGTACGCATTCCTCGAAGAGCGGGACGGGCCGTTCACCGTCAATCCGAGCCTGTGGCGCATGTCGCAGCTCAACCGGATACATGGACTGTTCAAGGTGTGCGAGCGCATCTACCAGGTGCGGGGATTCGACCTGGCGAACATCACCTTCATCGAAGGCGACACCGGCCTGATCGTCATCGATCCGCTGACCTTCGAGGAGCCTGCCCGCGCCGCGCTGGCGCTGTACGAGAAGCACCTGGGCCCGCGCAAGGTGGTGGCGGTGATGTACAGCCACAGCCACCGGGACCACTATGGCGGGGTCAAGGGCGTGGTCAGCGAGGAGGACGTGGCCGCCGGCCGCGTGCAGGTGATTGCGCCGCACGGCTTCATGGAGGAGGTCATGTCGGAGTCGCTGCTGGCGGGCATTCCGTCCCGCCGGCGCGCGGAGTACCAGTTCGGCACCTACCTGGAGCCCGGTCCGAAGTCGCATGTCGACAGCGGCCTCGGCAAGGGCGTGGGCAAGGGCACGTCGGGGCTCATCCCGCCGACGCGGCTGATCGCGAAGACCGGCGAGCGCATGCTGATCGATGGCGTGGAAGTGGTGTTCCAGATGACGCCGGGAACCGAGGCGCCGGCCGAGATGAACTTCTACTTCCCCGCGATGCGGGCGCTGAACATGGCGGAGAACGCCTGCCACACGATGCACAACCTGTGTCCCATCCGCGGCGCCAAGGTGCGCGATGCGCTGGCATGGGCCAGCTACCTGGATGAAAGCGTGGAGCTGTATGCCGGCCAGGCCGATGTCTGCCTGGCGCAGCACCACTGGCCTACCTGGGGCACCGGCAAGGTGCTGGCCTACCTGGGCGAGCAGCGCGATCTCTACCGCTACCTGCACGACCAGACGCTGCGGCTGATGAGCCATGGGCTTACGCCCCGGGAGATCTCCGAGCGGCTGATGATGCCCGGCGAGCTCGCGCGGCGCTGGAATACCCGCGGCTACTACGGCGCCGTGGTGCACAACGTGCAGGCGATCTATGCGTTCTACATGGGGCCGTACGACGGCAATCCGGTTCACCTGAATCCGCTTGCGCCCGGCGATGCCGCTGCCAAATACATGGACTACATCGGCGGCATCGACAAGGCTGTTGCCCAGGCGCGTGCCGATTTCGAGCGCGGAGAATTCCGCTGGGTGGCGCAGATCATGAACCAGGCGGTCTTTGCCGATCCAGCCAACCAGGCCGCCCGGCAGCTGTGCGCCGACGCATTCGAGCAACTGGGCTACCAGGCCGAGTCGGCCACCTGGCGCAATGCCTACCTGCTCGGCGCGCGCGAGCTGCGCGAAGGCGTGCGGCCGCCCACCCAGGACAGCAACGGGATCATTGCCAGCGTCGCAGCCCAGTTGCCGATGCCGCTGTTCTTCGATTTCCTCGCCATCCGCGTCGTCGGGGAGCGGGTCGCGGGCCAGGTCCTGCGGTTCGACTGGCGGATGAGCGATGAGAACAGCTGCCACAAGCTGACGTTGAGCAACGGGGCCTTGAGCCACCGCCCGGGCTCGCACGGCCCGGCCGCCGATGCGGTGCTGCATGCCACCAGGGCGGGCCTGCTCCAGGCTTTGCAGCCAGGAGTCGGCTTCAGGCAGGCCATCGAGCGCGGTGCGCTGCGTGTCACTGGCGGTGCGGCTGCGTTGGCCGAGTTCTTCGCCGGGCTGGATACGTTCGAGCTGCTGTTCAACATCGTCGAGCCCTGAGCGGCCATTCCATTTTCAACCAGGAGGCAAGCATGTCGTCGAGACGCGATTTTTTGGTGCATCTGGGAGCCGTGGCCGCTGCCCTGGCGGGTGCCGGCAGCACGCATGCGCAGCCGGGCAGGCCGCTGGCGTTGGTGGTCGGCTTTCCGCCCGGCGGCGGGCCGGACCTGGTGGCCCGTGCGCTGGCCGAGCGCGCGCGCCGCGATCTTGAACAGCCGATACTGGTCGACAACCGCACCGGAGCCGGCGGCCGGATCGCGCTCGACTGGCTGCGCAATGCGGCGGCGGATGGCTCGAACTTCGTGCTCACGCCGGCATCGATGCTCACCGCCTATCCGCATATCTACAAGAAGCTGTCCTATAGCCCTGCCGATTTCGAGCCGGTTTGCAGGCTCTGCCAGTACCACCTGTCGATAGTCACGCGTGCCGAGGCGCCATACTCCAACCTGCAGGAGTTCGTGGCCTGGGCAAGATCGAACAAGCGGGCAACCCTTGGCGTGCCCGGGCTCGGTACCTCGCCCGACTTCGTCGGCAGTCTGCTGGCGCGGGCGGAGAAACTGCAGCTCGAACCCATCGTCTACCGCGGCGGCCCCCAGCTCACCCAGGCCGCGCTTGCGGGCGAGGTGGATGCGGCGGTGAATCTGTCCAGCAACTTCGTCGAGCTGGCCAAGGCCGGACGGCTCAAGCTCCTGGCGGTGAGCACCGCCGCGCGCTCCCGGTTTTCTCCGGATGTGCCCACGCTTGCCGAGCTGGGATATGCCGACATGGTGTTCGAGGAATATCTGGCGATCGTCGCCCGCAAGGGCACGCCCGGGCAGGCGGCGCTGCATCTGCAAGAGCTGATGGAGGCGGCCCTGCAGGACCCAGCGGTGCGCGACACCCTGCTGCGCGCCGAGTACCTGCCCGGCTTCAAGCCCGCAAGGCTGCTGGCCGCCGACCTGGCCGCACCGTCCGCGCGCTGGAAGATGCTCGTCGAGAAGACCGGCTTCAAGCCCATCGACTGATCCCGGCGCGGAACCACCCCGGACACCCGGGCCCCCCGGCAACCGGCCGGGAGCATGCCAGCCCTGCTTGCCGGGCGGCGGCTTTCCTGCGCCGGCATCCAATCCATAGCCCTTGCCGCAGAGTCGCCGCATCCGGATAAACGCTATCCGGATAAACGAGGGTGGCTGGGTGGCATTCCCTGTCTGGACAAAAATTAAATCACTTGATTTAATTTGTCTCAAGGCCTGGCTTTGCAATGGCGGCAGGACTGGTGCCAGGCATCTCAACACCAAGGAGACAACATGCAATCCACATGGATCGCGCGCCGTGCCGCGCTGCGCACGGCCGCGGCAACGGCGGCAGGCATTGCGCTGCCGTCGCTGGCGCAGCTGGGCGGTGGCAAGAAGCCGCTGCGCATCATCGTCGGGACTGCGGCGGGCGGCGCTGCGGATGTGATCGTGCGGGCGATGGCGCCAGGCATCGAGGCTGAATTGAAGCTGCCGGTGATGGTCGAGAACAAGCCCGGCGGCCAGTCGGTGATTTCGCTGGAGGCCTTGGCGGCGCAGCCGGCCGATGGAAATACGCTGCTGTACATCTACAGCGGCTACGTGGCCACCGAGGTGACGCAGCGCCTGTTCGACCTGGACAAGAGCACCGCGCCCCTGACCCGGGTCGGCACTTCGCGCATCGTGCTGCTGGTGCGCGGAGGTTCGCCTTTCCGCTCCTTGCGCGAGATGTTCGACTTTGCCCGCGCCAACCCCGGCAAGCTGAACTATGTGACCTTGGGCGATGCCGGCCTGGAGCACCTGAAGATGGCGCAGATCACCCGGGCCGCCGGGGTCGTGGCTACGGCCGTGCCCTACAAGACCGGGCCCGATGCGCTCAAGGACCTGGTCGGTGGCGCGGTCGACTGCTACATGGCGCCAGCCCTGTTCGCCAAGATGTATGCGCCGTCGAAGCGGGTGAAGGCGCTGGCGGTGTTCGATGCCCAGCGCTGGGCCGATTTTCCCGAAGTGCCCACCCTGCAGGAAGCCGGCATCCAGGTTGATCCGCTGCGGTACTGGGGCGGCTACGTGGCCCGCGCGGGTACGCCGCCCGAGACCGTGCAGCGCCTGTCCAAGATGTTGGGGCGCGTGGCCCAGCTGCCCGAGGTGCGGGAGCGTTTCGAAGGCACGGGGCAGTCGGTGGATGTGGAGGACGACCCTGAGAAGTTCCGCCGCCAGATCCAGGGCGACAAGGCTTGGATCGCCGATGCCTACCGCCTGATTCGTACTTGATTTGAAAAAGGAGTCACCCTATGAAAGCCGCAGTTCTGGAGAAATTCAACCAGCCCTTCGTCATCCGCGACATCGAACTGGCAGCGCCGGGACCGGGCGAGGTGCTGGTGCGCACCGCCGCCGTGGGCATCTGCCACAGCGACATCCACATGCAGGAGGGCATCCGGCCCAACCTGCCCTTGCCGGCCGTGCTTGGCCACGAGGTGTCGGGCGTGGTCGAGGCGGTTGGCAGCGGCGTGCGCGATCTGCAGCCGGGCGACCATGTGGTGGGCACGCTGGCGGCGTTTTGCGGCCATTGTCCGCACTGTATCGCGGGCCGCCTGGTGCTGTGCCAGGACACCAGCGTCAAGCAGCCGCCGGGGCAGGCGCGGCGTTTGCGCGCGGGCGCCGCTGCCGTCAGCCAGGTCTACAACCTGTCGGGTTTTGCCGAGAAGATGCTGGTGCACCGCAGCACCCTGGTGCGTATCTCCAAGGAGATGCCACTGGACCGCGCCGCCTTGCTGGGCTGCGCCTTGACGACCGGGGCCGGCGCGGTGTTCCGCACCGCGCAGGTGCGCCCGGGTGCCAGCGTGGCCGTCATCGGCTGCGGCGGCATCGGGCTGGCGGCGATCAATGGGGCGCAGATTGCCGGCGCGGCGCGGGTCATCGCGATCGACCGGCTGCCGCACAAGCTGGAGCAGGCGCGGCGGTTCGGCGCCACCGACACCATCGACGCCTCTAGCGGCGATGTGGTGGAGCAGGTGCGGCAGCTGACCGGCGGCGGCGTGGACTATGCGTTCGAGTGCATAGGCCTGCCGGCCACCGTCGAGCAGTGCTGGGCCATGCTGAAGCCGGCCGGGGTGGCCACCATCCTGGGGATCTTTGGGCCCGGCGCCAAGGTCAGCGTCGCCGGCATGGACCTGCTGCAGGAAAAGCAGCTGCGCGGCTCCATGCTGGGCTCGGTGCGGCCCCCCGAAGACATTCCGGCGCTGGTCGATCTCTATCTGCAGGGCCGGCTGAAGATCGACGAGCTGATCTCGCGCCGGATTGCGCTGGAGCAGATCAACGAGGGCTTCGAGGCGCTGCGCCGCGGCGAGGCGACCCGCTCCGTCATCGTGTTCGACCTGTAGTTCTCCCGAACCCGCCATTCTTTCCAGGAGCGCCCATGCCTTCTTCCTCCCAGGTTCACGCCCATCCTGCCGCAGAGTGCCTCGATGTGCTCTTCATCGGCGCCGGCATCTCCGGTATCGGCGGCGCCTACCACCTGCGCCATCAATCGCCCCAACACAGCTTCGCCATACTCGACGAGCAGGACAGTTTTGGTGGCACCTGGTGGACGCACCGCTATCCCGGCATCCGCTCGGACAGCGAGCTCTACACCTTTGGCTATCGTTTCAAGCCCTGGGTCGGGGCGCCGATCGCCACCGCGGAGGAAATCCTCAAATACCTGGGCGAGGTCGTCCAGGAAAACGGCCTGGAGCAGCATATCCGCTACCGGCACAGGGTGCTGGGCGCCTCCTGGTCCACGCGGGATGCCTGCTGGACCGTGAAAGGCGTGCGCACCGACACCCAGCAGCCCTTCACCCTCCAGGCCCGGTTCCTGTGGATGGGGCAGGGCTACTACCACCATGACAAGGGCCATATCCCCGAGTGGCCCGGCATGGCGGACTACCGGGGCCAGCTGATCCATCCGCAGCAATGGCCTGAGGACCTGGACCTCGGCGGCAAGCGCGTGGTGCTGATCGGCTCCGGCGCCACCGCGGCCACCATCATCCCGGCGATCGCCGGACGCTGCGCGCATGTGACGATGCTGCAGCGCTCGCCCACCTATTTCAAGACCGGGCGCAATGCCGACGAGCTGGCCGATATGCTGCGTGGCCTGTCCGTGCCCGAAGCATGGGTGCATGAGATCGTGCGCCGCAAGCTGCTCAAGGAGCAGCAAGAGGTGGTGGAGGCGGCATTCTCCCAGCCCGAGGCCCTGCGCGAGCGGCTGCTGGCAGGCGTGCTCGAACACCTGGGCTCGCAGGACATGGTGGACCAGCACTTCACTCCGCGCTACCTGCCCTGGCGCCAGCGGATCGCCTTCGTGCCGGATGGCGATCTGTTCAAGGCCCTGCGCTCGGGTGCGGCTGGCGTCGTCACGGACGAGATCGAGCGCTTCGAGCGCGATGGCATCCGCGTGAAGTCGGGCGAGCTGCTGCAGGCCGACATCGTGGTGGCCGCCACCGGCCTCGAGCTGGCGGTCATGGGCGGGATCGCATTCAGCGTCGACGGTCGGCCTGTCGACTTTGCCCAGACGGTGATGTACCGCGGCGCGATGTTCACCGGCGTGCCCAATCTGCTCTGGGTCTTCGGCTACTTCCGTGCGAGCTGGACGCTGCGGGTGGACCTGCTGGGCGATTTCTTCTGCCGTTTGCTGGCTCTTATGGAGCGGCGGCAGGTGGCGCAGGTCACGCCCGGGCTGCGCCCCGAGGATGCCGGCATGCAACTGCTGCCCTGGGTCGAGCCGTCCAGTTTCAATCCGGGCTACCTGATGCGCGTGATGGACCGCATGCCGCGCCAGGGCTGCCAATCGCCGTGGCAGCACACGCAGGACTACTGGCGCGACAGCGAGGAGCTGCCCGCCGCCAGCTTGGACGACGGGGCACTGGTCTTTGCGGGCAGGGCGCGCGCCTGCCGGGACCTGGCCGGCGAGGCTGTGCGATGAGCCGGGGACAGTCCAAGGCGGCAGCGCTGGAGCCATGGCTCATGCAGCTGGCGCGGCTGGCTGAAACCCAGCCTGCGCTGCACAGCTTGGCGCCGCAGGCGGCGCGCGCACTGGTGGCAGAGCGCTTCGGCGCCATGGCTGCGGCGGCGCATGTGCGCCAGGTGCTGGAGGTAGCGATCCCCGGCCCCGCAGGAGCGCTGGCGGCCCGGATCTACCTGCCCGATGCCCCAGGGCCATGCCCCGTGAGCCTGTACTTCCACGGCGGTGGCTTCGTGCTGATGGGCCTGCAGACCCATGACGGCATCTGCCGCCGGTTGTGCGAGATCAGCGGCAGCTGCATCGTCTCGGTGGACTACCGCCTGGCGCCGGAAAACCCGTTTCCCGCGGCGGTGGACGATGCGATGGCGGCGCTGCGCTGGGTGGCTTGCGAGGCCCGCTCCTTCGGCGCCGACCCGACGCGGCTGGCGGTTGCCGGTGACAGCGCCGGCGGCAATCTTGCCACCGTCACCGCGTTGCGCACCCGTGACCAGGCGGGCCCTGCGCTGCGGGCGCAACTGCTGTTCTACCCGGTCGTCGACTGCGCGGGCTGCGGCGTGGCCTGGCAGTCGTGGTCGGACCATGGCAAGGGCTGCGGATTGACGGCGCAGACCATGCTCTGGTTTCGCGACCAGTATCTGCCCAGCCAGGAGCATTGGTCGCATCCCTACGCCTCGCCGATCCGGGCTCCGGGGCTGCACGGCCTGCCGCCGGCGCATATCGTGACCGCCGGATACGACATTCTTCGCGATGAAGGCGAAGCCTATGCGGGCGCGCTGGCCGCCGCCGGCGTGGCAACCACGCTGGTGCGCTATCCCAGCCTCAACCATGCGTTCCTGCATTGGACCGACCAGGTCCCGCCGGCAATGCAGGCATTGCGCCAGGCCGGCCTGTGGCTGCGCTTTGCCCTGAATGCCTAGGCGGTGGCGCCTGTCTTGCAACGGAGGATTTTTCATGCGCATGGTCAACAAGAACGTCGTCATCACCGGAGGGGCCAGCGGCATCGGGCTGGCCACCGCCCGCCGCTGCACCGAGGAGGGCGCCCATGTCGTGATCGCCGATCTCGCTGCGAGTGCCGGCACTTTTGCGGCCGCGCAGGCCGCACACGCCTGCTTGAGCCAGGCCCGCTTCATTGCGACCGATGTCGGCTCGTCCGGCAGCGTCGATGCGCTCTTTGCCGCGCTGGCCTCTGGCGGGGAGGCGGTGCACTGCGTATTCAACAATGCCGGCATCGCCTTGGCCGGCCCGGCAGTCGATCTGCGCGACGAAGACTATCTGCGCGTGCTCGACGTGAACCTGCATGGTGTGTTCCGCGTTGCCAGGGCGGCCCTGCGGCTGATGTGCGCGCAGCGGCACGGCAGCATCGTGAACTGCGCCTCGGTGCTCGGATCGTCGGGGCGGCCGGGAGCCTCGGCCTATTGCGCCGCCAAGGGCGGCGTGCTCAACCTGAGCCGCGCCCTGGCCCTGGAGGCCGCACCTTTCCAGGTGCGCGTGAACTCGCTCAGCCCGGGCTTTGTCGATACCCCGCTGCTGGCCGCGATGCCTCCCGGGAAGCGGCAGGCCTTGCTGAAGCTGCACCCCATGGGTCGGCTGGGGCGGGATAGCGAGATCGCGGCCGCCGCGGTGTTTCTGCTGAGCGACGAGGCCAGCTTCATCACCGGCAGCGATCTGGTGGTGGATGGCGGGTATTGCGCAGGCAAGGACTGAATTTTTCCGGCCTCGGCGCCGGATACACTCGCTGCGTTGATTCAAGCGCGAGGACGAGAAGTGGGACGGCGTACTGCAGCGGACCAGCCGGATGCCGGGCCGGCGAAACCGGAAAAGGCCATGAAAACCCGTGAGCGCCTGCTGCTGACGGCGGAGCGGCTGATTGCGGAAGAGGGCGTGGCCCAGGTATCCATGCGCCGCATCAACGCAGAGGCCGGGGCCCGCAATCTCTCGGCGATCCACTACCATTTCGGCTCCCTGGAAGGCGTGATTGCCGCCATTTTCGACTACCGGGCGCCGATGGTGGAGCGGCGGCGCAGCCTCATGCTCGAAGCGCTGCTGCGCGGCCCAAGGCCGCCCGGCCTCGAAGAGGTTCTGCGCCTGGCGGTGTGGCCGCTGGCGGAAACCATGCTGAGCGGTGCCGAGGACAACTACTACGTGCGCTTTCTCTCGGCGATCAACCGCGTGCCCCGGCTCGATACCTGGGATGTGGTGCCCCGGCGCAATCGCCGCAGCATCATGCGCTGCTATCTGCTGCTGCGGCGCATGCCGTTCGCGGCTCCGGCGGACATCCTGCACTTGCGCATCATGATGGGACTGCGCGAGATGTTCCACGTCCTGGCGGATGTGGATCACAATGTGCGCGAACGCCATCCCGAGCTGCGCGACCCGCTTGTGGTATTCCATGCGAACGAGCTGGTCACCAAGCTGATGAGCGCGCTGCAGGCGCCTGTGAGTGAAGCCTCGCAGGCGGCGCTCGGCGTGTTGCGGGCCAGCGCCTTGCCCGGGGCGGCGCCGGCTTATGGCGTGGACTCGATCCTGTTTGCCAAGCCGCGCTGAGCCGCGCCTGGCCTACTGGGGTTCGGCCACCGCCACGTACAGCAGCGGGTTGCCGCTGGCGCGCTGGAACGCGGTGTCGCTCATCAGCAGGTCGAGGGTGAGCGTGGCCAGGTCGTCGGCCAGCGGTTCGGCGAAGGGGTCTTTCTCCTGGTTCACCAGCTTGCGGTAGCTGCCGCATTCGTCGCAGGTCTCGGCCACCACCACGTCCTTGCTGCCTTCCACCGCCTGGTAGCGGATGCCCTTGGTGGATTCGCAGTGCGAGCACTTGACGCGCACCATGTGCCATTCGGTGGCGCAGCAGCCGCAGTGCAGGTAGCGGTGCCCGGCGGCCTGGCCGCCGATGCGCAGCACCGAGGCCACCGGTTCGCTGCCGCAGACCGGGCAGACGGTGGCCGGATCGGCGTAGGGGATGTCGGCCGCGTCGAGCTGGCTGGCGCGCAGCGCGAATACCACTTGCAGCGCCGCCATCACGAAGGGCGCCAGGCCCACGTCGCGCGCCGCCAGCTCCTTGGCGAGCAGGCGCTGGGCGATGGCGTCGCGGCCTGCCGCGTCCAGGGCCTGCAGCTCGCCGATCAGCGGCTGCAGCGCGGCCGGCAGGCCATGCTCGCCCGACAGCTCCTGCAGCATGGTGCCGAGCACCTGCTGCCAGGCGGGGGCTAGCTGCTCGGCGGCGGGCAGCAGCGGCATGCCGAACTCCCGCGCGCGCGCGATCGCCGCCGCATCGGGCGCGGGCGGCCGCAGCGTTTGCGCCGCGCTGTGCTGCGCATCCACGAGGTGGGCCACGAAGCGCAGGTAGTCGGCGATGGGGTTGCCGTCGGCCAGCTGGCGCAGGCGCGCGGCGCGGTCGCGGAACACGGCCTGCGGCTGTGGCAGCACGGCGTGGGGGAAGCTGGTGCGGTCCAGCGATTCGATGTCGCCGGGTTGGAGAATGCGTTGCATAGGGGTCCGGAAATGAAAGCGGCAGCATCCGGGCGGATGCTGCCGGCATGGTCAGCCCATGGCGGGGATCAGTCTTTCTCGCCGGTCACGCGGCGCAGCCACAGCGGGTGGTGGTGGCGTGCCCAGGCGCGGGTCACGGTGCCGCGCACCATGGCGCGCATCGTACCCTTGGTCCAGATGGCCGCATAGACATGCAGGATGATCAGGCCGATCATCCACACGGCGGCAATCGCGTGCACCAGGGCCGCGGCGCGCACCACGCCTACCGGCAGGTTCCACCAGGCGCGCCACATCAGCACGCCAGTGACGGTGATCACCAGCATGCCGATCACCAGGCCCCAGAACAGCAGCTTCTGGCCGCCGTTGTACTTGTCCTGCTCGGGCATGGGGTGGTTGGTGTCGGCGGCGAGCTTGGGCACCTGCTTGAGCCATTGGATGTCGCGCTCGCGCACCAGGTTGGCGCAGGCAAAGCGCAGCGCCAGCACCAGGAAGCACAGTGCCATCAGCACGCCGATGTAGGGGTGGAGGATGCGCGTCCACGGGCCGCCGCCGAAGAGCTGCGTGAGCGGGAAGAACGCCGGGTGGAAGAACGCCAGGCCGGACAGCGCGAGCAGCACGAAGCAGATCGCCACGATCCAGTGGTTGGCGCGCTCCGAGGCCCGGTAGCGCACGATGTCACGGGGGTTGCGGTTCATACGCCTGTCTCCTTTCGCGGATCGGTGCCGGACTCGGCCAGCGCCCGGCGCGCCTCATCCTCTTCCAGCTCCTCGGGCACCTCTTGCGGGCCCTTGGTGATGTAGTGGAAGAAACTGCCCACCGCAGCCACGCCCAGCGCGGCCATGGCCAGCGGCTTGGCCACGCCCTTCCACAGGCCGACCATGGGGCTGATCCTGGGGTCGTCGGGCAGGCCGTGGTAGAGCGAGGGCTTGTCCGCATGGTGCAGCACGTACATCACGTGCGTGCCGCCCACGCCCAGCGGGTCGTACAGGCCAGCCTTGGCGAAGCCGCGCTCCTTGAGGTCGGCGATGCGGGTGTCGGCCTGGGTCTTCATGCCTTCCTTGGTGCCGAACATGATGGCGCCGGTCGGGCAGGTCTTGACGCAGGCCGGCTCCTGGCCCACGGCCACGCGGTCGGAGCACAGCGTGCACTTGTAGGCCTTGTGGTCCTTCTTGGAGATGCGCGGAACGTTGAACGGGCAGCCGGTGACGCAATAGCCGCAGCCCACGCAGTTTTCCTGGTGGAAGTCGACGATGCCGTTGCTGTACTGGATGATGGCGCCGGGCGACGGGCAGGCCTTGAGGCAGCCCGGGTCTTCGCAGTGCATGCAGCCGTCCTTGCGGATCAGCCATTCCAGGTTGCCCGACTCCTCGTTCTCGTATTCGGTGAAGCGCATCACCGTCCACGAGTTCTCGGTCAGATCGTTGGGGTTGTCGTACACGCCGTGGTTGCTGCCGACTTCGTCGCGGATGTCGTTCCACTCCATGCAGGCCGATTGGCAGGCCTTGCAGCCTATGCACTTGGAGACGTCGATCAGCTTGGCCACTTCGCCCGAGTGCGGCGAACGCGCGCTGGGCGAGGGCGTGGTGGTGGCCGAGCGGCGCTTGATATCGAGGGATTGCAGTGACATCGATACCTCCTTATGCCTTCTCGACCTTGACCAGGAAGGTCTTGAACTCGGGCGTGTTGGTGTTGCCGTCGCCGACGAAGGGCGTCAGCGTGTTGGCGATGAAGCCCGGTTTGGTGACCCCCTTGAAGCCCCAGTGGATCGGGATGCCGACGTGGTGCACCGGCTTGCCCTCGATCTGCATCGGCTTGATGCGCTTGGTGACCACCGCCACCGCCTTGATGTAGCCGCGCTTGGAGCTGACCTTGACGCGGTCGCCCGCGGCAATGCCGATCTCCTTGGCCAGCGCCTCGCCGATCTCGACGAACTGCTCGGGCTGCGTCACCGCGTTCACCAGCGCATGCTTGGTCCAGTAGTGGAAGTGCTCGGTGATGCGGTAGGTGGTGCCCACGTGCGGGAAGTCGGCCGCCTTGCCGAAGCTGTCCCAGACATGCGGGAACACGCGCGCCGCCGGGCTGCTCGTGGCCTTGGGGTTCTTCGGGTGCAGCGGGTTGTAGCCCAGCGGCGTGTCGAAGGGCTCGTAGTGCTCGGGAAACGGCCCTTCGGCCATGCCCTTGCGCGCGAAGAAGCGCGCCACGCCCTCGGGGTTCATGATGAACGGACCGGTGCCGGCCTCGGGCTTGATGGCCGCACCGTAGTCGGGCACGTCCGCGCCGCCCCAGGCCGAGCCGTTCCAGCGCACCAGCACGCGCTTGGGGTTGAAGGGCTTGCCCTGCAGGTCGGCCGAGGCGCGGTTGTACAGCACGCGCCGGTTGGCCGGCCAGGCCCAGGCCCAGTTCAGCGTGTTGCCGATGCCGGTGGGATCGCTGTTGTCGCGCCGCCCCATCTGGTTGCCGGCCTGCGTCCAGGCGCCGGCATAGATCCAGCAGCCGCTCATGGTGCTGCCGTCGTCGCGCAGCTCGCCGAAGCCCGAGACCTGCTCGCCCGCCTTGCGCAGCACCTTGGAGGGGTCGGCCGGATCGGTCAGGTCGGCCAGCGCGCGGCCGTTGTACTCCTTGGCCAGCTCTTCGGAGCTGGGGTGCCTGGCCTGGGCATAGGGCCACCAAAGGTTGAGCATGGGGTCGGGGAACTTGCCGCCGTCCTTGCGGTACATCTCGCGCATGCGCAGGAACAGCGTGGACATGATCTCCACGTCGGTCTTGGCCTCGCCCGGCGGCTCGGCCGCCTTCCAGTGCCACTGCAGCACGCGCGACGAGCTGACCACCGCGCCTTCCTCCTCGGCGAAGCAGGTGGTGGGCAGGCGGAAGACCTCGGTCTGCACCTCCTCGGTCTTGATGTCGTTGAACTCGCCGTAGTTCTTCCAGAACTCCGAGGTTTCGGTGGCCAGCGGGTCCATGACGACCAGGAACTTGAGCTTGGCCAGGCCGGCGCGCACGCGGTTCTTGTCCGACAGCGCCGCCAGCGGGTTGAAGCCCTGCGCCAGGTAGCCGTTGACCTTGCCTGCGTTCATCAGGTCGAAGATCTGCAGCATGTCGTACTCTTTGTC
Organism: Comamonas sp. FG99; assembly: GCF_057808605.1. Taxonomy (NCBI): domain Bacteria; kingdom Pseudomonadati; phylum Pseudomonadota; class Betaproteobacteria; order Burkholderiales; family Comamonadaceae; genus Comamonas; species Comamonas sp. FG99. The sequence continues at coordinate 32,966 of NZ_JBMDII010000035.1, read as the reverse complement.
GAGCTTGGGCAGGTAGTCGAAGGCCCAGTTGTTCTCGGCCGTGGCGGCCGAGCCCCACCAGGCCTTCATCAGGCTGACGTGGAACTTGGGGTAGTTCTGCCAGTAGCTCATCTGGCCCGGGCGCAGCGGCTTCTGGGTGCGCGCGGCGATGTACTTGCCATAGTCCTGCTCGGCCTGCCGGGGCAGCGTGAGGTAGCCCGGCAGGCTGGCCGACAGCAGGCCCAGGTCGGTCAGGCCCTGGATGTTGGAGTGCCCGCGCAGCGCGTTCATGCCGCCGCCGGCCACGCCGATGTTGCCGCACAACAGCTGCACCATCGCGCCGCAGCGCAGGATCTGCGCGCCGATGGAGTGCTGCGTCCAGCCCAGCGCATACATGATGGTGGCCGCGCGGCCCGCCACCGCGGTGCTGGCGAACTGCTCGCACACGTGCAGGAACTTCTCCTTGGGCGTGCCGCAGACGCGCTCGACCACCTCGGGCGTGTAGCGCGAGTAGTGGGCCTTGAGCAGCTGGTAGACGCAGCGTGGGTCCTGCAGCGAGGGGTCGGTCTTGACGAAGCCGTCCTCGCCCAGCTCATAGTCCCAGGAGCTCTTGTCGTAGCTGCGCTTTTGCTCGTCGTAGCCGGAGTAGATACCGTCGTCGAAGGCAAAGTCGGCGCGCACGATGAAGCTCATGTCCGTGTAGTTGCGGACATACTCGTGGTGGATCTTGTCGTTGCTGACAAGGTAGTTGATCACCCCGCCCAGGAAGGCGATGTCCGAGCCGGAACGGATCGGCGCGTAGAAGTCCGCCACCGAGGCCGAGCGGTTGAAGCGCGGATCGACCACCATGAAGTGCGCCTTGTTGTGCGCCTTCGCTTCGGTCACCCACTTGAATCCGCAGGGGTGTGCTTCGGCGGCATTGCCGCCCATGATCAGGATAACGTCCGCATTCTTGATGTCGACCCAATGGTTCGTCATCGCTCCACGGCCAAACGTCGGGGCAAGACCTGCCACCGTCGGGCCGTGTCAGACACGGGCTTGGTTGTCGAATGCGAGCAGGCCCCAGGAGCGGGCGACCTTGGCGGTGAGATAGCCGGCCTCGTTGCTGGAGGCCGAGGCGGCCAGCATGCCGGTGGAAGTCCAGCGGTTCACCGTGAGGCCGTCTTCGGTCTTCTCGATGAAGTTCGCGTCGCGGTCGGCCTTCATCAGGCCGCTGATGCGCTCGAAGGCCTCGTCCCATGAGATGCGCTTCCACTCGCTGCTGCCGGGGGCACGGTACTCGGGGTACTGCAGGCGGTTGGGGCTATTGATGAAGTCCAGCAGGCCCGCGCCCTTGGGGCACAGCGTGCCGCGGTTGACCGGATGGTCCGGGTCGCCCTCGACGTGGATCGCTGCCTGGCGGGAGTTCTTGCCGCCATCGCCGAGCGCATGCATCAGGATGCCGCAGCCGACCGAGCAGTACGTACAGGTTTGCCGCGTGACCGTGGTCGCGGCGAGCTTGTACTGGCGGACTTCGGCAAGCGCGGTGGCGGGCGAAAAGCCCATCACCGCCAAGCTCGATCCCGCCAGCGTGGAGCCGGTCACTTGCATGAACCGGCGTCTGGAGAGTTGCACCATGGGGCGTCCTCGCTTTCGTGGAAGGAGGTTATAAAAATGATTCGGCAGACAACCATTCTATCGTGCATATAGGTTTTTCCTAGTGGGGCAAGCCTGCTGATCGGCCCGCGCATGGAGTGGCGCCGTGCCGGGAAAAACACATTCAGATTCACTGGATTAGCCACGATTGTGAATAATGTGCTTCATGATGAACGCGATGCACGCCGCCAAGAGCGGCCAGGATGGTGGCCAAAGCGGCGCCGGCACGGCCTCGCGCCGCGAATGGTTGTTGGGTGCTGTGCTGTCGGCGGGCGCGCTGCTGGCGGGCTGCGCCTCGCGGCCCCAGGCCGCGCGCTCCGGCGGCGCCAGCGTCGCCGGCGTCGCCGGCGTGAGCCTGGGGCTCGACAGCCAGCTGCGCGAGCCGCTGTATGCGCGGCTGATGATGGTGGTGAACACGCCCTACACCTATGGCGGCAACACGCCCGAGGGCGGCTTCGACTGCAGCGGGCTGGTGCTGTATGCGATGCGGGGCATCACCGAGCGCCGGCTGCCGCGCACCACCGCGCAGTGGGCGACCGTGAGCGCGCCCATCGACCCCGGCCGGCTGCAGCGCGGCGACTTCGTGTTCTTCAACACGCTGGGCGGGCGCTATTCGCACATGGGCATCTACGCCGGCAACGGGCAGTTCGTGCATGCGCCGTCGACGGGCGGCATCGTCAAGACGGTGGCCATGGACAATCCCTATTTCAGCAAGCGCTTCACCGAGGCGCGCACGGTGTTTGTCGCCTGAGCCCAGCCGGTGAGGCGGCTGGCCTATCTGCTGCAGGTGCGGATGCCCAGCAGCGTATACAGCGGGCAAAAGCGTACGATGCCGGTGAGCAGCGGGATCACGCCCAGCCATCCCCACCAGCCGAGGACATGGGTGGCGGCCAGTGCGATGAGCACCAGCCCGGCGACGATGCGCAGCAGGCGGTCGAGGCCGCCGACGTTGGATTTCATGATGTTTCTCCTCTGAGTGGTTGATCCGGATCAGGCCGCCGCCGCGCGGCGGTTCCAAGGCATCTTCATCAGCAGGCGGGCCATGCCGCAAAAGCCGGTCAGGCCGGCAAAGACCAGCCCGCAGCCGACAAAGCCCGGCAGCAGGTAGAACCACGGCGACACCGCCGCTCCCAGCGCGGTGCCGGCGGCCACCAGGCTGCCGGCGGCAATCTGCACCTGGCGCTGCAATTCCAGTGGGCGCGAGGCATCGCGCAGCACTGGCAGGCCGGCTTGCTTCCAGCCGTCGAGGCCGCCTTCGAGCACGTAGGCCTCGCCGCCGGCGCAGGCGCACAGCGCATCGGCATGCATGCGGGTGCGCTGGCCCGAGCGGCAGTGAAAGACGATCACCGCATTGGCGTCTTTGAGCGCCAGCGCGGCGGCGCTCAGCTGCTCCAGCGGAATGCAGCGCGCCTGGGCGATGTGCTCGCGCGCATGCTCGTCGGGCTGGCGGATGTCGACGAGCGTCGCGGCGCCGCGCTCGAGCAGGGTTTGCACTTTCTGGGGGGAGAGGGTTTGCAGGGGCATGGCAGGCCTCGGTGGTTCAGGGGCAGAAGATGTCTTTGAGCGTGGCGATCAGGCGCGCCACGTTGGGGTTCTCGATGCGGTAGTACAGGGTCTGGGCTTCGCGGCGAAAGCTCACCAGCCCTTCTTCGCGCATGCGCGCCAGGTGCTGCGACAGCGCGGACTGGCTCAGCGGCACCTGTGCAAGCAGCGCGCCCACGGTCATCTCTGTGTGGGCGAGCAGCAGGCACAGCACCAGCAGCCGGTGCTCGTTGCCGACGGCGCGCAGCAAGGCCGCGGCCTGGGCCGCGCCCTCTTGCATGAATGTCTGTTGCGGGTCATGGCTTGACATATTTAATTAAGTAAAATCTAATTTAGCATATTCTAATTAATAAAGGGAGCCCCTGTTTTCGCCAGCGTCAACGCCTACCTTGGAATTCGCGCCAGACCTTGATGTACATCAAGCAAGGCGCAGATGGGTGGCTGTGGCTATGGAAAACCCGTATATGGGCGCCGACAATGGATGGCGACAGGAGTCCGGCGGCATTTCCCTGAAGTGTCGCCGCAGCCGCAAGCATGAACCCAAGCCCACCGCCGTCGATCCAGCTGCCCGCGCCGTCCCCGGTCGGCACGGCGCTGCAATGGGCCGCCGCGCTGCTGTGGCTGCCCCAGGCCGCGCTGCTGGCCTGGTCGGTGCAGCAGATGGCGGCCGGCCAGCCGCTGCGCAGCCTGCTGGCGGCAGCGGCCGGCGTGCTGGCGCTGGGCGTGCTGCGCGCCTGCTGCGAAGGCCAGGGCATGCTGCGCGCCAACCGTGCCGCGCGTGCCGTGCTGGGCCGGCTGCGCGCCCAGGTGCTGCAGGCCCTGGCCCAGGCCTCGCCGCTGGACAAGGCGCGCGCCGCCTCGGGCCTGGCAGCCAGCGCGCTGGCCGAGCAGGCCGAGGCGGTGGTGCCGTGGCTGGCGCGTTACCAGAGCGCGCTGTGGCGCGTGCGCATTGTGCCGCTGGCGATCGCCGCGGCGGTGGCCAGCCAGAGCTGGCTGGCGGCCTTGATCCTGGTGGTTGCGGCGCCGTTGATTCCCCTGTTCATGGCCATCGTGGGCTGGCGCGCCCGTGCCGCCAGCGAGGAGCAGCTGGTGCAGATGGGCGGCATGAACGCCTTCTTGCTCGACCGCCTGCGCGGCCTGGGCAGCTTGCGCGCGCTGGGCGCGGTCGAGGCTTCGGCGCTGCGGCTGCGCGGCCATGCCGAGGCGCTGCGCCAGCGCAGCATGCGCGTGCTGCGCATCGCCTTTTTGTCGTCGGCGGTGCTGGAGCTGTTCTCTGCGCTGGGCGTGGCCATGGTGGCGGTGTACGTAGGTTTTCACCTGCTGGGCATGCTGCCGTTCGGCGCCTGGGGCCAGAGGCTGAGCCTGGGCCAGGCGCTGTTCGTGCTGCTGCTGGCGCCCGCGTTCTTCGAGCCGCTGCGCGATCTGTCGGCGGTGTGGCACGACCGCGCCGCCGGCGAGGCGGCGCTGCAGGCGCTGGACGGCCTGTGCCGGCAGGCGGCGCCGATGGTCGGCGGCATGGCGCCGGCCGCGGACAGCGGCACGGCGGCCATGTCGGTCGAGGTCTTCGACCTGCAGGTACAGGCGCCTGGCGGCGAGACGCGCCTGGCGCCCTTGAACCTGCGCGTGGCGGCGGGCGAGCATGTGGCGCTGTGGAGCCCCAGCGGCAGCGGCAAGTCGGTGCTGCTGGCGCAGCTGGCGGGCCTGGCGCCGGTGCAGCGGGGCCGGGTGCGGATCGATGGCCGGCCGCTGGATGCGCAGACCGCGGCCGCGCTGCGCGCCGGCATGGCCTGGATGGGCCAGCAACCCCATGTGTTCGCGGGCTCGGTGCAGCGCAATATGGCGCTGGGGCGGGCACATGTCGGCGCCTCCGAGCTGCGCGCCGCCGGCGAGCAGGCGGCGCTGGGCGCGGTGCTGCAGGCCCGCCCGGGGATGAGCCTGGGCGAGGGCGGCAGCGGCCTGTCGGGCGGCGAGGTGGTGCGCCTGGCGCTGGCGCGTCTGGCGCTGAACCGGCATGCCGGGCTGCTGCTGGTGGATGAGCCCACCGCCCACCTGGACCCGGAGACCGCGGCGCAGGTGACGCAGGCCCTGCTGCGCATCGCCGCGGGCCGCACGCTGATCGTGGCCACCCATGATGCGCAGCTGGCGCGGCGCATGGATCGGGTGATCGAGCTGCCGGCGCGGGAGGCGGCATGAAGCCGGGCGGCAGGCGCAGTGCGTGCGGTGTGCGCGGCATCCATGCCGCAAGCCGCCTGCTGCAGGCCCTGGACGCGATGGCCGGGCGCCGGCTGTGGCTGGGCGGCGCCTTGCTGGCGGCTGCGACGGTGCTCATGGGCATGGCCTTGCTGGGCCTGTCGGGCTGGTTCATCACCGCCACCGCGCTGGCCGGGCTGGCACCGGCGACTGCGCTGGTGTTCGATGTGTTCATGCCGTCGGCCGGCATCCGGCTGCTGGCGCTGGGGCGCACCGGCGCGCGCTATGCGGAGCGGCTGGTCACGCACGATGCCACGCTGGCGGTGCTGGCCGCGCTGCGCGAGCGGCTGTTTCGCCACTGGTCGCGGCCCCAGGCGGCGCGCCAGCTGCTGCTGCGCCCGGCGCGGCTGCTGCAGCGGCTGAGCGCCGATGTGGATGCGCTCGACAGCCTGTACCTGCGCCTGCTGGTGCCTGGCGTGGCGGCGCTGGGCGCCGCGCTGTTCAGCGCGCTGGCGCTGGGCGCCATGCGCTGGTGGCTGGGGCTGCTGGCGGGCCTGTGGCTGCTGCTGGCCGGCTGGGGGATTGCGCTGTGGCATGGCCTGCGCACGCGCAAGGCGGCAATCCGCCGCGCCCTGGCGCTGGAGGCCATGCGCCTGCGCAGCGTGGATCTGGTGGCCGGGCAGACCGAGCTGGCGATGGCGGGCCGGCTGCCGGCGCAGCTGGCGGCAGTGCTGGCCTGCGACGCCCGCGCCGCGCGGGCCGACGAGCAGCTGTACCGCGCCGAGGCCCGCGCCGCGCAGGCCTATGGCGTGGCCGGCGCGCTGGGCCTGGGCGCGGCGCTGCTGGCCATGGGCTGGCTGGTGGAGCGCCAGCAGATCAGCGCGGCGCTGGCCGCGCTGGGCATCTTGCTGGCGCTGTCGGCGATGGAGCCTTTTGCCGCGCTGCGCCGCGGCGCGGCCGAGGCGGGGCGCAGCTGGCTGGCGCTGCGCCGCCTGGGCGCGGCGGCCATGGCGCAGCCCCAGGCCGATGCAGCGACCCCGGCACAGCCGCCGGCCGGCATGGCGCTGCAGCTGCAAGATGCCTGTGTGGCCTACCCGGGGCAGCCGGCGGCCCTGGGGCCGCTGCAGCTGAGCCTGCGCACTGGCGAGCGCGTGGCGCTGATCGGCGCCAGCGGTGCGGGCAAGAGCAGCTTGCTGGCGCTGATCGCGGGCGAGCTGCCGGCCGCGTCGGGCAGCGTCGCGGCGCTGCCGTGCAGCTGGATGACGCAGCGCACCGAGCTGTTCGCGGACAGCGTGCGCGACAACCTGCGCCTGGCGGCGCCCGGCGCGGACGATGCCGCGCTGTGGGGCGCGCTCGATGCGGCCGGGCTGGCGGCGGACGTGATGGCCTTGCCGCCGGGGCTGGATACGATGCTGGGCGAGGGCGGGCTGGGCCTGTCGGGCGGGCAGGCGCGGCGCCTGGCGCTGGCCCGGCTGCTGCTGCACCCGGCGCGCTGCTGGCTGCTGGACGAACCCACCGAGGGGCTGGATGCGGCCACCGCGCACGATGTGCTGCAGCGCCTGGCGCAGGCGGCCCGGGGGCGCACGCTGGTGCTGGCGACCCATTGGCGGCGCGAGGCGCGGCTGGCCGATCGGCTGCTGTGGCTGGAGGGCGGGCGCATCGCCGGGCAGGCGCGGCGCGGCACGCCCGGGTTCGAGGCGGCGCTGGCGCGGCTCCGGCCCGATGGTCAGGATTGAATCCCCATGTTTGAAAGACTCAGAGAAAGGAGTTCGCCATGAACCTCGATATCGTCGATTTGTCGCGGCTGCAGTTCGCGATAACGGCGCTCTACCACTTCCTGTTCGTGCCGCTGACGCTCGGGCTGTCCATACTCGTCGCCATCATGGAGACGGTGTATGTGATGACCGGCCGCGCGATCTGGCGCGACATGACCAAGTTCTGGGGCGTGCTGTTCGGCATCAACTTCGCGATGGGCGTGGCCACGGGCGTGGTGATGGAGTTCCAGTTCGGCATGAACTGGAGCTACTACAGCCACTATGTGGGCGACATCTTCGGCGCGCCGCTGGCCATCGAGGGGCTGATGGCCTTCTTTCTGGAGGCCACCTTCGTCGGCCTGTTCTTCTTCGGCTGGGAGCGCATGAGCAAGGTGCAGCACCTGGTGGCGACCTGGCTGGTCGCGCTGGGCTCGAACTTCTCGGCGCTGTGGATCCTGATCGCCAACGGCTGGATGCAGAACCCGGTGGGCGCGGCCTTCAACCCGCAGACCATGCGCATGGAGGTGACCGACTTCTTCGCGGTGCTCACCAACCCGGTGGCGCAGGCCAAGTTCGTGCACACGGTGTCGGCCGGCTATGTGACCGCAGCGCTGTTCGTGCTCGGCGTGTCGGCCTGGTATTTGCTCAAGGGCCGGCATGTGCACCTGGCCAGGCGCTCGATGACGGTGGCGGCCTCGTTCGGCCTGGCGGCGGCGCTGTCGGTGGTGGTGCTGGGCGACGAGAGCGGCTACCTCTCGTCCGAGCACCAGAAGATGAAGCTGGCCTCGATCGAGGCCATGTGGGAGACCGAGCCGGCGCCGGCCGCGTTCACCGCCTTCGGCTTTCCCGACCGCGCGGCGCGCGAGACGCATTTCGCGGTGCACATTCCGTGGGTGATGGGCTTGATCGGCACGCGCTCGCTGACCACCGAGATCCCCGGCATCGGCGATCTGGTGCAGCGCGCCGAGGGGCTGATCCGCACCGGCATCGATGCCTATGACGCGCTGCAGACCATCCGCGAGGCCAAGTCCGACGCCGCCATCGACCCGCAGGCCCGCGCCCGCTTCGAGGAAAAAGGCGCCGCGCTGGGCTATGCGCTGCTGCTGATGCGCTATGTGGACGATCCGCGCCAGGCCAGCGATGCGCAGATCCACCAGGCCGCGCTGGATACCGTGCCGCCGGTGGGGCCGCTGTTCTGGACCTTCCGCGTCATGGTCGGGCTGGGCATGTTCTTCATCGTGCTGACGGCCACCTTCCTGGTGCTGTCGGCGCGCCACCGGCTCGATGCCTATCCCTGGCTGCTCAAGGTGGCGGTGTGGGCGATTCCGCTGCCCTGGATCGCGGCCGAATGCGGCTGGGTGGTGGCCGAGCTGGGCCGCCAGCCCTGGATCATCGAGGGCGTGCTGCCCACGGCCATGGCGGTTTCCAACCTGGGCGCGGGCACGCTGGCGCTGACCATCGCCGGCTTCATCCTGATCTACACCGTGCTGTTCGTCATCGAGATGAAGCTGCTGCGCAAGGCCATCTGCAAGGGGCCGCAGCAGCTGAGCGAGCCGCACCTGAGCCTGTACGAGCCCATGATCGAGAAGCTGGCGCGTGCGCGCTGAGCGCGAGGAGGAATCGAAATGATCTTGCATGAACTGATTTCGTACGACGTGCTGCGCGTCATCTGGTGGCTGTTGCTGGGCATACTGCTGGTGGGCTTCGCGGTGACCGACGGGTTCGACCTGGGCGCGATGGCGCTGCTGCGCGCCACCGCCAAGAGCGACGTGGAGCGGCGCGTGGTGATCAACACCGTGGGCCCGGTCTGGGAGGGCAACCAGGTCTGGCTGATCCTGGGCGGCGGCGCCATCTTCGCCGCCTGGCCGCAGCTGTACGCGGTGTCGTTCTCGGGCTTTTACCTGGCCATGTTCGCGGTGCTGGTGCCGCTGATCCTGCGCCCGGTGGCCTTCAAGTTCCGCAGCAAGCGCGAGGAGCCGGGCTGGCGCAACGCCTGGGACTGGGTGCTGTGCCTGGCCGGCATCGTGCCGGCGCTGATCTTCGGCGTGGCGGTGGGCAATGTGCTGCTGGGCGTGCCGTTTCGCCTGGCGCCCGATCTGCGCATCTACTACGAAGGCACGTTCTTCGGCCTGCTCACGCCGTTCGCGCTGCTGTGCGGGCTGGTGTCGCTGTGCATGCTGCTGATGCACGGCGCGGCCTGGCTGGTGTTCAAGACCGAGGGCGAGGTGGCGGCCCGCGCCGCCCGCTGGGGCGCGCTGGCCGCGCTGCTGACCACGGTGCTGTTCGCGCTGGCCGGCGTGTGGCTGGCCAATGGCATCAGTGGCTATGAGATCACCAGCGCCATCAACAGCACCGGCCCTTCGAACCCGCTGCTCAAGAGCGCGGCGGCGGTGCCCGGCGCCTGGATGGCCAACTTCAAGGCCCAGCCGCTGCTGTGGCTGCTGCCCGCGCTGGGCCTGGTGCTGCCGCTGCTGGGCGCGCTGGGCCTGCGCGGGCGCCGCGAATGGCTGGCGCTGCTGGCCAGCGGCCTGGCCATCGCCTGCATCATCCTCACGGTGGGGGCGGCCATGTTCCCGATGATCCTGCCTTCGTCGCTGGAGCCGCGCTTCAGCCTCACGGTCTGGGATGCGTCGTCCAGCCACCTCACGCTGTTCATCATGCTGGTGTGCGCGCTGGTGTTCGTGCCCATCATCCTGGCCTACACCTCGTGGGTGTACCGCATCCTGCGCGGCAAGGTGGACCCGGTGGCGATCGCCACCGGCCAGGGCCATTCCTACTGAAACGAACTGGAGGACCAAGCATGTGGTACTTTTCCTGGCTCCTCGGCCTGCCGCTGGCGGCGGCCTTTGCCGTGCTCAACGCGATGTGGTTCGAGCTGATGGACGACGAGGCGACGCGCCGCCGCATTCTCGAGCGCACCGGCTCTGGCCCCGAGGCCTGAGCTGGTTGCGGCTGGCGCTGGCATGCAACCAAGGGTGATGCCTGCGGCGTGGATCTGCAAATGGGCTTATGGTAGGGGACATTCGCTTTTGTGGAGTGTGCCCCCATGCAAGACTTCAACCCGCACGAGCCCGTGTCCCGCCAGTACCAGCGCCAGCGCCGCGGCAGCGGCCCGGGCAAGGCCGCCGCGCTGGCGCTGGTGCTGGCCGCCGCCGCTGGCTATGGCTGGTGGAAATACGGCCGTGCCCCGGACGGCCCGCCGCAGGAGCCGCCGGCTCCCGCGGCGGCCAGTACAGCTCCCGAGCCGGCTGCGCCGCCGCAGGTCGCCCAGCTGCCCGCGCCCGAAGAACACCATCCGCTGGAGCCTGCCGCAGACGCCCAGGGCAACCCGCCGCTGGCGCCCGATGCCGGCGCCAGCTTCGACAGCACCGTGGCCGCATGGCTGGGCCGCGAGCGCAGCCTGCGCTTCGTGGCCACCGAGGGTCTGGCGCGGCGCATCGTTGCCACCATCGACAACCTGCCGCGCAGCCATGCGGCGGCGCAGCTGTGGCCCTTGCATCCGGTGGGCGGGCGCATGGCGGTCGAGGGCAGCGCAGCGGATCTGCGCATCGCCGCCGGCAACGCGGCGCGCTATGGCGCGGTGGTGGATTTCGTGGCCGGGCTCGACCCCGCGCCGGCCGCCGCCCTGTACCGGCGCGTCTACCCGGTGCTGCAGCGCAGCTACGAAGAGCTGGGCTACCCGGGCAGGCATTTCAACGACCGTATGGTGGCGGTGATCGACCACCTGCTCAAGACCCCCGAGCCCACGCAGCCGCTGGCCCTCAAGCTGGTGCGGGTGCAGGGCCAGGCGCAGAACCAGGTGGCGCCGCAGCAGCCCTGGCTGCGCTACGAGTTCGCCGATCCGCAGCTGGAGGCGCTGTCCGCCGGGCAGAAGATCCTGCTGCGCATGGGCCCGGAGCACGAGCGCCGCATCAAGGACAGCCTGCGCGCCTGGCGCGCGCAGATCGCCAGGCCTTAGCCATGGGCCTGGCGAAAATCAGCCGCGGGTCAGCACCTCGCCGCGCAGCGTATAGGTCTTGGCCTCGGTGATCTTCACGTCGACCAGCTGGCCGATCAGGCGCTCCTGGCCGGGGAAATTGACCACCCGGTTGCATTCGGTGCGGCCCATGAGCTCGCTGCCGTCGCGCTTGGACAGGCCCTCGACCAGGATGCGCTGCACCGTGCCCACGCGCTCCTCGCTGATCTCGTGGATGTTGCGGTTGATCACCGCCTGCAGCTCCTGCAGGCGGCGCAGCTTGAGCTCGTGCGGCGTGTCGTCGTGCAGGCTCGCCGCCGGCGTGCCGGGGCGCGGGCTGAAGATGAAGCTGAAGCTGTTGTCGAAGCGCACGTCGTGGATCAGCTTCATCATCTTCTGGAAGTCATCCTCGGTCTCGCCGGGAAAGCCCACGATGAAGTCGCTGCTCATCGCCAGGTCGGGGCGGATGGCGCGCAGCTTGCGGATGGTGCTCTTGTACTCCATGGCGGTGTAGCCGCGCTTCATCGCCATCAGGATCTTGTCGCTGCCGTGCTGCACCGGCAGGTGCAGGTGGCTGACCAGCTTGGGTATCTTCGCGTAGGCCTCGATCAGCCGCGGCGTGAACTCGTTGGGGTGGCTGGTGGTGTAGCGGATGCGCTCGATGCCGGGGATCTCGGCCACGTATTCGAGCAGCAGCGCGAAGTCGGCGATCTCGTCCGTGTCGCCCATCTTGCCGAGGTACGCGTTCACGTTCTGGCCCAGCAGCGTGACTTCCTTCACGCCCTGGTCGGCCAGGCCCGCGACCTCGACCAGCACGTCCTCGAACGGGCGGCTCACCTCTTCGCCGCGCGTATAGGGCACGACGCAGTAGCTGCAGTACTTGGAGCAGCCTTCCATGATCGAGACGAAGGCCGATGCGCCTTCCACGCGCGCGGGCGGCAGGTGGTCGAACTTCTCGATCTCGGGAAAGCTGATGTCGACCTGGGGCTTGTGCTTGGCCGCGCGCGCGTTGAGCAGCTCGGGCAGGCGGTGCAGCGTCTGCGGGCCGAAGACCACGTCCACGTAGGGCGCGCGCTTGATGATCTCCTCGCCCTCCTGGCTGGCCACGCAGCCGCCCACGCCGATGAGCACGCCGCGCTCCTTGAGGTGCTTGACGCGGCCCAGGTCGGAGAACACTTTTTCCTGCGCCTTCTCGCGCACCGAGCAGGTGTTGAACAGGATCAGGTCGGCCTGCTCGGGATCGTCGGTGAGCTCATAGCCCTGGGCGGCGCCCAGCACGTCGGCCATCTTGTCCGAGTCGTACTCGTTCATCTGGCAGCCGAAGGTTTTGATGAAGACTTTCTTGGGCATGGTGCTTGCAATGGAAAACGCTTCCAGCGCTTGGCAGGCAAGCGTTGGAAGCTATTGATTCAGGAATGCGGTCAGCGCCAGGCCAGCAGGAACGGTGCGGCGAAAAGCGCGCGGCGGCGCGCGGCAGCGGTCATCGGGGGGCAGCGGTTCATGGTGTATATCCAGGGGCTGAACCGCGTATTCTACAAAACTGCGTCAGGCGGCATCCAGCCGGTAGCTGGAGACGCTGAGGCCGCCGACGAAATCCTCTTCGTGGTAGACGCGGGTGGCGGCATCGCCCTCGGCGGCGCCCACCGCCACCATCAGCGGCAGCAGGTGCTCTTCGCGCGGATGCGCCAGGCGCGCGGCCGGTGCCGATTCCCAGTCCGCCAGCCGCTGGCTGCGCTCGGCGGCAGCGGAGTTCATGGTGTCCCGGAGCCAGTCGTCGAAGGCCTTGGAAGGCAGGCGCGCCTGCGGGCCGAAGGCACGCAGGTTGTGGTAGGAGAGGCCGCTGCCGATGATCAGCACGCCTTCGTCCCGCAAGGGCGCGAGCGCGCGGCCCAGCGCCAGGTGCTCGGCCGGGTCGAGCCCGCGCCTGAGCGACAGCTGCACCACCGGCACCTGGGCCTCGGGGTAGATGGCCTGCATCGGCGAGAACATGCCGTGGTCGTAGCCGCGCTCGTGGTCCAGCGCCTGGGGCAGGCCGGCCGCCTGCAGCAGCTGCGCCACGCGCTGCGCCAGCGCGGGCGAGCCGGGCGAGCGGTAGTGCACGTGGTAGGTGTGCTCGGGAAAGCCGCCGTAGTCGTAGATCATGCCCGGCTGCGGCGTGGCCTGCACGGTGAAAGCCGGCGCCTCCCAGTGGGCCGACACCATGAGTATGGCCTCGGGCGTGCGCGGCAGCTGGCGCGGCATGTCGGCCAGCGCGGCCTCGAGCTGCCGGTAGGTGTCGCCCATCTCCGCCTTCATCCACGGCCAGGGGCCGCCGCCGTGGGAGATGAAGTACACGGGCATGCGTGCGGCGAATGAGGTTTGCGGGGTGGGGGGCATGGCTGCGAATGTGGGTTGGATGTACTGCCGTTATAGATGAGGGCGGATGCCGGCTTTCAAGGCCTGTCGCGCACGGCCGATCATGGCCGGTGATGGCAGACCCTGGTGTTTACCCTTTGCCAAACCGCCGCTGCTTTCCTTGATAATTCATGTACCACTTGGTACATGGAAATGAAATGCGTAGAACCTATCTGAAAAATGCGCTGGCGACGCTGCTGTTGAGCAGCTTGGCCACAGGTGCTTGGGCGCAAGGCGCCTGGCCCGCCAAGCCTTTGCGGTTTGTGATTCCGCAGGCGGCGGGAACGAGCAACGACGTGCTGGCCCGCACGCTGGCGGACCAGTTGGCCCGTGAGCTCAAGCAAGCCGTCGTGGTGGAAAACAAGCCTGGCGCCAATGGCTCGCTGGCGGCCAGCTTTGTGCTGTCGCAGCCTGCCGATGGCTACACCTTGTTCATGGCGGGGGTCTCCAACCTGGCGTGGAATCCGTACCTGTACAGCAACCTGCCCTACGATCCGGCGCGCGATTTCGAAGGCGTTGCGGTTTTTGCCGACACGCCCTTCGTGTCCATCGTCTCGCCCAAGCTGGGCGTGAAGAGCTTCGCCCAGTTCAAGGCGCTGGTCCAGAAGAGCCCGGGCAAGTACACCTATGCGTCGGCCGGCATAGGCAACTCCACCCACCTGGCCACCGAACTGATCAAGAAGCAGGTCGGCCTGAAGATGGAGCATGCACCGTTCAACGGCCCGGGCGCCACGACCAGCGTGATTGCGGGAGACACGCCTTTCATGACCACGCCACCCGGCGCGATCTCGGAAATGATCAAGTCCGGCAAGCTGGTGGCCATCGCCGTCACGGGCGACAAGCGCCTGAAGGCCTTTCCCGACGTGCCGACCTACAAGGAGCTGGGCTATGACATCGCGGTGCCGGGCTGGTATTCCATCGTGATGAAGAAGGGCACGGACCCACAGATCGTGCAAAAGCTCAACCAGGCCATCAACCAGGCGCTGCAGACCCCAGCCGTGCAGGAGCGCATGCGGGCGCAGTCGCTCGATGCCGTGATTTCACAGCCGCCGGATGTGAAAGCCTACATGGAGCGCGACGCCAAGGGCTGGGGCGGGTTGATCAACGAACTGGGTATCAAGCAGTAATGCCGAAGCTGACTACCAAAACCTTTGAACAGCGCAAGCAGGCCATGCAGGCGCTGATGCACAGCCATGGCGCGGATGCCATTGTCTTCACCTCGGCCGACTTCATCCAGTATGCGACCAACTTCGCGGTGGATGTGCTGCCCTGGGAGCGCCCGATCTTCACGGTGGTGACCGCCGACGGCCAGTTGCACGCGGTCTTCAACGAGCTGTCGACCAATCACACGCATTTCTCGATCGAGAAGGGCGACTTGTGGGTGGGGCTGGAGCAGATCAGCTTCTACGCCGAGCACCCGCGCATCACCAACCGGATTGCGCTGGTGAGCGAATTGCCGGCGCTGCTGGCATCGGTTCTGCGCGCGCTGGGGCTGGCTGGCAAGCAGCTGATGGCCGATGGCGTGACCGGCGTGCTGCAGCAGGCCGTGGCCCTGCTGCCTTCGACCCGCGTGAGCGCCATGCCGCTGGCCTTGCGCTCGCTGCGCTGGGTGAAGAACGACGAGGAGCTGGCCATCATGCGCGCATTGGCCGCGTTGACCGACTGGACGCAGCAGCGCTTCAAGGAGCTGTACCGCCCGGGCCTGCAGACCCAGGTGCTGGATTTCCAGGTGGCGGCGCTGATGGCCGAGGAGGCCGCCAAGCGCTTTGCGGGCGAGAGCTTCGAGGTGCTGCGCTGCTGGACGCTGAGCGGCCCGGCATCGGCCTCGCCCCATGGCGACGGTGCCAACTGCGGCGCGGTCATCGGCAAGGGCGACACCATCGTCAACTTCGTGCTGCCGCGGCTCAATGGCTACTACGTCGAGAACGAGCGCACCTGGTTTGCAGGCAAGCCCAGCGACATGCAACGGCGTTGCTTCGAGACCGCGCGCGAGGCCACGGCGGCGGGGGTGGCCGCCGCGCGGCCCGGCAACCGGGTCTGCGACATCGACGCGGCCGCGCTGGCGGTGATCCACAAGGCCGGGCTGGAGGAGCATGTGCTGCATCGTACCGGACATGCCGTGGGCCTGATGCTGCACGAGTACCCCGAGGACATGGCCTTCAATTACCGCGCGCTGCTGGCGGGCGAGGTCTATTCGTCGGAGCCCGGGCTGTATGTGCGCGGGCTGGGCGGCTTTCGTATTGACGACACGGTGGTGGTGGGCGACACGCCCGAGGTGCTGGTGGCCACGCCGAACACGCTGGAGTTCGCTACGCTCGACGTGTGAGCTGCGCCAATAGCATCTGGTCGAACAGCTGTGCGGCCTGGGCGATGTTCTCGGCCTCCTGCGTCAGCAGCAGGTCCAGCATCAGCCCGCGTATGCAGGCCAGGCGCAGGCGGGCGTACTGCGCGGCTTCGCCGGCGGCCAGCCGGTAGTGCTGCGCATAGCTCGCCGCCAGCAGG
Organism: Comamonas sp. FG99; assembly: GCF_057808605.1. Lineage (NCBI taxonomy): Bacteria > Pseudomonadati > Pseudomonadota > Betaproteobacteria > Burkholderiales > Comamonadaceae > Comamonas > Comamonas sp. FG99. Next base: position 17,015 of record NZ_JBMDII010000035.1, on the reverse strand, counting down.
CCCAGCCATTCGTTGACGAATGAGCCCACAAAGGCCTCGTGCTCCTGCGGAGCGCGCAGGACCTTCACATAGATCTCGAAGATGATGCGAAAGATCCGCTGGTACTCTGGCGTGGAGAAGTAGGCCCAGGCCCGCGAGATGCCCGCGTCGGGTGCGGCCTGCTGGCTGGCGAAGTACTTGCGCGACTTGTCCAGCTCGATCCGGCGGATCTCGTTGATCAGCGCCTCCCAGAAGCCCTCGGAGCCGCCGAAGTGGTAGTTGATCATGCGGTGGCTGGTGCCTATGCCCTGCGCGATGGTGCGGATGGACTCGTCGGCCAGGCCGTGTTCGAGCACATAGGCCGCCGCGTTCTGGATGATGCTTGTCTTCAAGGCCAGGCTCCGCAAAGCAAAAAGCCCTGTCTTGCGAACAGGGCTTGCTGCTGTATGTGGTGGTCGTAGTGGGACTTGAACCTACGACATCAGCATTATGAATGCTGCGCTCTAACCAACTGAGCTATACGACCGGAAGACCAGCATTATATACACATTTTCAGGTGTTCGTGAAATTCGCCGCGCGCTTGTTGACGAAGGCGTCCATGCCTTCCTTCTGGTCGTTGGTGGCGAACAGCGCATGGAACAGGCGGCGCTCGAACATCACGCCGTCGGACAGGCCGCCCTCGAAGGCGCGGTTGACCGATTCCTTGACCGCCATCACCGCGATCTGCGAGAAGCCGGCGATGATGAGCGCGGCGCCCAGCGCTTCTTCCATGAGCTTGTCGGTGGGCACCACGCGGCTGACCAGGCCGGCGCGCTCGGCCTCGGTGGCGTCCATCATGCGGGCGGTGAGGGCCATGTCCATGGCCTTGGCCTTGCCCACCGCGCGGGGCAGGCGCTGCGTGCCGCCGGCGCCGGGGATGACGCCGAGCTTGATCTCGGGCTGGCCGAACCTGGCGTTCTCGGCGGCGATGATGAAGTCGCACATCATCGCCAGCTCGCAGCCGCCGCCCAGCGCGAAGCCGCTGACGGCGGCGATCACCGGCTTGCGGATGCTGCGGATGGTTTCCCAGTTGCGGGTGATGTAGTCGCCCCTGTAGGCGTCGGCGAAGCTGTACTTGGCCATGGCGCCGATGTCGGCGCCGGCGGCAAAGGCTTTTTCGCTGCCGGTGATGATCATGCAGCCGATGCGTTCGTCGGCGTCGAAGGCCTGCAGGGCCGCGCCCAGCTCATTCATGAGCTGGTCGTTCAGCGCGTTGAGCTGCTTGGGGCGGTTCAGCGTGATGATGCCGACTTTGTCCGCCTCGGTGCGGACTTCGATCATTTCGTATGCCAAGGGAGTCTCCTGTAGATCAGATGAGGCGCTGCCTACTATACCGAGGGATTGAGCCAGCGGTCGACCAGGCTGGCGTCGCGGATCGCGAGGGTGACGGTGGAGCCGTCGCCGCTGGCCGCATCGGCCTGTTTTTTGGCAGCTTTTGCACCGGCGCCGGCAAGGGCGAGCGGCAGCCGCAGCAGGCGCTGGTCGCGCGCCACCAGCGCCTGCACGCTGGCGGCGGCGCCGGCATAAAGCGGCAGGTCTTCGAGCCGGCGCAGGCGCCAGGCCTGCAGCTGGCCGTTCAGCACGTGCTCGATGCCCAGCCATTCGTCGCCGGCCATCATGCCGGCGGCCTCGGCCGGGCCGCCGCGCAGTATGGTCTTGACGGTGAGCGCGCCGCCGGCCTCGGCCACGCGCAGGCCCAGCTGCTGGGCGAGCTGGGGCTTGTCGTCCTGGCAGTGCACGCCGTGCGCGGCGAGCAGCTCGGCCAGCGGCAGCTCGGCCGTGCCGTGCACCCAGGCGGCGATCTCGCCGGCCCAGCTGCGGCCGCTGAGCTCGTGCAGCACCTGCAGCAGGTCGTCCTCGCGCATGGGGCCGCCCTTGCAGCGCTTGTAGAGCGCGCGCATCACCTGGTCGAGCGTGGCGGCGCCTTGCCTGCGCAGGGCCAGGTCCAGGCACAGGGCCACCAGGCTGCCCTTGGTGTAGTAGCTGACGGTGGCGTTGGGCGTGTTCTCGTCCTGGCGGTAGTACTTGACCCAGGCGTCGAAGCTGGCCTGGGCCACGCTTTGCAGCAGGCGGCCCGGGGTCTGCTGCACCTGGTTGATGGTCTTGTTGATGAGCCTGAGGTATTCGGCGTTGTCGATCAGGCCGGCGCGGCGCAGCAGCAGGTCGTCGTAGTAGCTGGTGAAGCCCTCGAAGAACCACAGCAGCGCGGTGTAGTTCTCCTGCTCGTAGTCGATCTGCGCCAGCTCGATCGGGCGCAGGCGCTTGACGTTCCAGGTATGGAAGTACTCGTGGCTGATGAGGCCGAGCAGCGTGGTGTAGCCGGCGCCGGGCTTGGCTGCGCCAGGGCCCTCGGGCTTGCGCGGCAGGTCGCGGCGGCTGCAGACCAGGGCGGTGGAGTTGCGGTGCTCCAGGCCGCCGTAGCTGTCGTCCTGCACATTGAGCATGAAGACGTAGCGCGAGAAGGGCGGTCGGCCCTTGGGGTGCCACAGGCGGATCTCGGCCTCGCAGATTTTCCGGGTGTCGGCGATCAGGCGCTCGCCGTCGAAGCTGGGCGCGGCGCCCGCGACCACGAAGCGGTGCGGCACGCCGCAGGCGGTGAATTCGGCGCTCCAGAACTCGCCCATCTCCACCGGGCAGTCCACCAGCTCGTCATAGCCGGCGGCGTGGTACAGGCCAAAGCCGCGCTTGTTGACCCGGGCGGGCGTGAGGCCGGTGGCCAGCTGCCAATGGCGGGTGTGCGGCTGGCCGCCGGGCGGGCGGATGTGGACCGCGTGCAGCTCCTGCTCCTGGCCGTGCACGCGCAGGAACACGCTGGTGCCGTTGAAGAAGCCCCGCTGGCTGTCCAGCCACGCGGTGCGCACCGAGCTGTCGTAGGCGCAGACCTGGTAGCGCAGCGTGAGCATGCCGTCCGCGCTGCAGGCCAGCTGCCAGCTGTTCTTGCCCAGCTGCTGCGCGGCTATCTGCTGGCCGCCCTGGTAGGCCGCCAGGCCCTGCAGGTTCTTGGCGAATTCGCGCACCAGGTAGCTGCCGGGTATCCACACCGGCAGCGACACGCGCTGGCCGGCCTGGGGCCGCAGCACGTTGAGCGTGACCTCGTACAGGTGCGCGTGCAGGTCGGCGGGGGTGATGGTGTACTGGATTGCGTGGATCGCCATGGAAGAATGCGTTCTGGTAAAAAGAATAGCTGCTAGCGCAGGTATTCAGTGGATTTCAGATGGTTTTGTATCTGAAACTCAATGAATACCTGCACAAGCAGCTATGTTTTTTGTTGTCTATGGATTGTCGGGGCGTTGTGGCTCAGCTGCCTGCGGCCTTGATGCGTTTTTCCAGCTCGACCCCGGTGATGGCGCCCGGCACGCGGGTGCCGTTGGCAAAGAAGATCGTGGGCGTGCCGGTGATCTTGTACTTGCGCCCGAACTCCATGTTGCGCTGCACCGCGGACACGTCGCACGAGGCGCTGGCGGCGGGGGCGTCCTTGCCCTTGGTCATGTGCTCGGTCCATTCCTTGCCGGGGTCCTTGGCGCACCAGATGTTGCGCGATTTCTCCACCGAGTCGGGGCTGAGGATGGGGTAGAGGAAGGTGTAGACGGTGACGTTGTTCACGCCCTGCAGCTCTTTTTCGAAGCGCTTGCAGTAGCCGCAGTTGGGGTCTTCGAACACCGCGATCTTGCGCGAGCCGTCGCCGCGCACCACCTTGATCGCATCCTTGAGCGGCAGGCTGTTGAAGTCCACCGCAGTGAGCTTGTTGAGCCGGTCCTCGGTCAGGTTGCGGTGCGCCTGGGTGTCGATCAGCTCGCCCTGGATCAGGTAGTTGCCCTTGGCGTCGCTGTAGAACACGTCGGTGCCCACGCGCACCTCGTACAGGCCCGCCATGGGGGTGGCCGATACCTCGTCGATGTTCTGCAGCTGGGGGATGCGCTCGGACAGCGCCTTGCGGATCGCGGCCTCCTGCGCCTGGGCGTGGGCCGGCAGGCCCAGCAGCAGCGCAGCGCCGCCCAGCAGGGTGGGAAGAAGTCGCACGGTGATCTTTGCTTGCATAGATGTATGGGTGGTGTAGACAGTAGGCCTGCGCGGTTGGTGCAGGGGGGCGCTCAAAAGTTCACTCCCATCGCCTGGCGGGTAACCCAGGCCTTGAGCAGGCCGCTGCGCTCGAAGCCGTTCATGCCCCAGTTGCGCAGGCTGGACAGCGCCGGCTCGGGGCGCGCGAACAGCTGCTGCAGCCCGTCCATCACCAGCCCCATCGGCAGCAGGCCGGCCTTGCGCTCGCGCTCGTAGCGGCGCAGCACCCGCAAATCGCCCAGCCGGCGCCAGCGGCCCTGGCTGTCGCACAGCAGCCGGGCCAGCGCGGCCACGTCGGCCAGGCCCAGGTTCAGGCCCTGGCCCGCGAGCGGGTGCACCGTATGGGCCGAATCGCCAGCCAGCACCCAGCTGCCCGTGGCCGGGCCCGCGCCCGGCGGCATGCTGCCGCACCAGCGGGCGGCCAGCGCCTGCTGCAGCGGCCAGCTGGCGCGCGGCGCGCAGCTCGCCAGCGCGCCCAGGCTGCCGTGGCTGGCCGACTGCAGCGCCTGGGCAAAGGCGGCGTCGTCCATCTGCAGCAGGGCCGGGGCCTGCGCCGCGGGCACCGACCAGACCACCGCCACCGTATGGCCTGCGGGCCCGTCCAGCGGCAAAAAGGCCAGGATGTCGCCGGCGGTGGAGAACCATTGCCGCGCCACCTGCCCATGCGGCAGCTCGGCGGCGAGGCGCGTGGCGATCGCCGTCTGGTGGTAGGGGGCGGTCGAGAAATCGATGCCGAACTCCTCGCGGGTGCGGCTGTGCTTGCCCTCGCACACCACGGTCAGCTCGGCGGCCACGGGCTCGGCCAGCACCTCGACCATGGGCTGGTAGCGCACGGCGGCGGCCAGCTGCGCCTCGAGCGCGGGCACGTCGACGATCCAGTTCAGCGCCTCCACGCCCTGCTGCGCGGCATCGAAATGCACCTGGCCGCCCATGTCGCCCTGCACCTGCATGCGCAGCACCGGCGTGGCACAGTCCGGCTCGGGCCAGCTGCGCACCGCCTGCAGCAGCTGGCGCGAGGCCTGGTTGAGCGCGTAGGCGCGCACATCGGAGTGGCCACAGAGCGCGGCAGGGCCGGCGGGCGCGTCGACCAGGGCCACGCGCAGCCGCTCCCGGGCCAGCAGCAGCGCCAGGGCGCGGCCTACAATGCCTGCGCCGCGAATACATACGTCAAAGTGGGGAGCCATAGGCTGGCTATTGTAGGGGCGCCCCATTCGCGGGACCGAGACTGACATGGATGCATTTGATATAGCCGGGCATATCGCCCGCATGTGGACCTATCCCATCAAATCCTGCGCGGGCATCGCGCTGGCCGAGGCCCGGCTGCTGCCCACCGGGCTGGAGCACGACCGCCGCTTCATGCTGGTGGACGGGCAGGGCGAATTCCTGACCCAGCGCAGCCTGCCGCGCATGGCGCTGATCCAGCCGCGCCTGCCGGGCGACGGCACGATGGAGGTCACCGCCCCCGGCATGCCGCCGCTCGGCGTGGAGATGGACTTCGCAGGCGGCGAGCGCCCCGTCCAGGTCTGGGACGACCGCGTGCAGGGCATCGCGGCGCCGGCGGAGGTGAACCAGTGGTTCAGCGACTTCCTGGGCCGGGACTGCACCCTCGTGCGCTTCGCCCCCGGACAGCGCCGCCTGGCCAGCATGAAATGGACGCGCGGCATGGAGGCGCCCACGCAGTTTGCCGACGGCTACCCGCTGCTGGTCATCAGCGAGGCCGCGGTGCAGGAGCTGAACGAACGGCTGGCGCAGGCCGGCCACGCGCCCGTGGGACCGGAGCGCTTTCGCCCCAATCTGTTGATCGGCGGCTGGCAGGCGCACGACGAAGACCGGGTGGAGGAATGCGCCATCCGCCTCGATGCCGAAGACGCCTGGTTGCGGCTCGCCCTGGTCAAGCCCTGCGCGCGCTGCCCCATCCCCGACATCGATCCGCAGACGGCGCAAAGCCGCCCCGGCGTCAGCGACACCCTGCGCGGCTACCGCCAGGACGCGCGGCTTGGCGGCGCCATCACCTTCGGCATGAACGCCATCGCGCTGCAGCCCGGCGAGGCGGCGCTGCTGGCCGTGGGCAATGCGGTCGGCGGCATGCTGCAGTTCGACTGAAGGCGGCCCCGCAAAAAAGAGAAAAAGCCGCTGATCGCTCAGCGGCTTTTTGCGGCTTGCAGGCACCGGGCCTGCATCGTGGGGCCTTCGTGGCGCTTATTCGCCGTAGCTTTCGCCTTCGAAGCTATGGCCCGACTGCGCGAACTGAGCGGCTTGCTGGCGCACGGCTTCGCGGCTCAGCGTCGAGGCGCCCTGGGCTTCACGGGCATTCACGCTGTCACCCACCATGGCCATGGTGCCGTTGCGCATGGCCTGCACGGTCTGGGCCTGCACTTCGGCGCGGCTGAGCGTGCTGGTGGTGGCCACGGCGGGAGCCTGCGAGGCCTCGCCTTCGAAGATCGACGAAGCCTGGGCGGCGGCAGCGCCAAAAACCAGGGAAGCGGCAACAGCAAAAATACGGGCGTTCAACATTTTCAAATTCCTTTCAACAGTGGCGGCGGGCCGATCTGACGGGCCGCGTCGTTGAGCGATAGCGCCGATGTCCGTGCTTTTGTTCAACGATGTACGAAGTTTAAAACTACAAAATTCTGAGATAAACCGTCGCCAGCGGAACTCATTGTCATGAAATTGACAACAATAAGTGCTAGCGAAAGGGGATTGGCATGGCATCGCTGTGCTATGCGCGTGGGCGGTAAAATGCCGGGTTTGACCGAGAAAACACAGAAAGCCCTGCCATGAGCCTGAAATGCGGCATCGTCGGCTTGCCCAACGTGGGCAAGTCCACCCTCTTCAACGCGCTGACCAAGGCCGGCATTGCGGCCGAGAACTACCCCTTCTGCACCATCGAGCCGAACACCGGCGTGGTGGAAGTGCCCGATCCGCGCCTGGACCAGCTGGCCGGCATCATCACGCCCGAACGCATTGTGCCGGCCATTGTCGAATTCGTGGACATTGCCGGCCTGGTGGCCGGCGCCTCCAAGGGCGAAGGCCTGGGCAACCAGTTCCTGGCGCACATCCGCGAGACCGACGCCATCGTCAACGTGGTGCGCTGCTTCGAAGACCCGAACGTGATCCACGTCGCCGGCCGGGTCGACCCGATCGCCGACATCGAGGTCATCCAGACCGAGCTGTGCCTGGCCGACCTGGCCACGGTGGAGAAGGCGCTGAACCGCTACAGCAAGGCCGCCAAGTCGGGCAACGACAAGGAAGCGGCCAAGCTGGTGGCGCTGCTCACGCCCATCCAGGCCGCGCTCGACCAGGGCAAGCCCGCGCGCACCGTACCGCACAGCAAGGAAGACGCGCCGCTGCTCAAGCAGTTCTGCCTGATCACCGCCAAGCCGGCGATGTTCGTCGGCAACGTGGCCGAGGACGGCTTCGAGAACAACCCGCTGCTCGACAAGCTCAAGGAATACGCGGCCGCCCAGGGCGCGCCCGTGGTGGCCATCTGCGCCAAGATCGAGGCCGAGATGGCCGAGATGAGCGACGAGGACCGCGACATGTTCCTGGATGAGATGGGCCTGGAGGAGCCGGGCCTGAACCGCCTGATCCGCGCCGGCTTCAAGCTGCTGGGCCTGCAGACCTACTTCACCGCCGGCGTGAAGGAAGTGCGCGCCTGGACCATCCACGTGGGCGACACCGCGCCGCAGGCGGCCGGCGTGATCCACGGCGACTTCGAGCGCGGCTTCATCCGCGCCCAGACCATCGCCTTCGACGACTTCATCCAGTACAAGGGCGAGCAGGGCGCCAAGGACGCAGGCAAGATGCGCGCCGAAGGCAAGGAATACATCGTCAAGGATGGGGATGTGATGAATTTCTTGTTTAACGTCTGACGATTTTTGCTGGATCTCGGTGGCGCTCAGTAGCGCTTGGTGGACGGATTGACCCGTTTTAAATCAATGGGTTGCAGAAACAATACGGTCTATTGAGCGTTCCTATTGTTCATCGAGGTCTAGAAAATTCGGGGGTAGCGTTGGGGGTACTCGTGTTCAACCGTGGGGGTACATCTCCCCGCAGTGGAGTCCAACGATGCCCGAAAATCTACTCACCGACCTCAAGGTCAGGTCGGCCAAATCGACTGATCGAGATTGGAAACTTTCAGACGGCGGGGGCCTGTTCCTGCTGGTCAAGCCCACCGGCGGCAAGCTCTGGCGGTGGAAGTACCGCCTGCAAGGCAAGGAGAACCTCTTTGCCATTGGCGGCTTTCCTCAAGTAAGCCTTGCGGAGGCACGTGCCGCCCGCGAGAAAGCGCGTGCCTTGGTCAAGCAAGGCATTCATCCTGCCCATGAGCGGCAGCAGGTCAAGCAGCGCAACCTCGAAGCGCTGGAGGAGCGCAAGCGCGCTCGTGAAAGCTCGTTTGCCAAGGTGGCGCAGGCGTACCTGGCCGAGATCAAGCCAGTCTTTGCGCTCAGTTCCTACCGCACGAAAGAGTCACGCATCAGGAAGTACCTGTCACCCAAGTTCGATGGGTTGCCGATGAGCGACATCGGCGTGAAGCAGATCCGACCGCTGCTGGAGGAGTGCAAGGCCCACGGCGCGTGGGCGGCCATCCACGTCAAAGGCGATCTTTCGGCCATCTTCGAGTTCGCGGTGGTGCGTGGTTTGGTCGAGGCCAATCCGATCCCCAGTCTGCGCGGGCTGCTGCGCGTGCCGTTCAGCGAGAGCAAGGCGGCGATGACGCGAGAGCAAATCCAGAAGTTCTATCAGGAGTTGCGTGGCTACCGGGGCTATCCGGAGACTTCGCTGTGCCTGCGGTTGATTGCTCTGACCGCCTGCCGTCCAGGAGAAGCGGCGGATGCCGAGTGGGACGAGTTCGACTTTGAGGATGCACTGTGGCGTCGGCCTGCGGCGAAGATGAAAGCGCGGCGCGATCATGTCAGTCCGTTGTCGGTGCAGGCCATTGTCGTGCTGAAGGATTTGCAGTGCATCACGGGCGGTGGCCGCTATCTGTTCCCACACCGGAGCGGCAAGGGCTTTACTACGCCCAACCGGTTGACCTACGCCATGCGCGACATGAACCTGGGCAGGGGCACAACGCCGCATTGCTGGCGGACGACCTTTTCGACCTGGGCCAACGAGAACGGATACCGGCCTGATGCAATCGAGCGGCAGCTTGCCCACGTGGAAAGCAACAAGGTGCGTGCGACGTACAACAAGGCGCTGCTGCTGGATCAGAGAAGGACGCTGTTGCAGGACTGGGCGGACTATCTGAGTGCGGCGGAAGGCAGCGTCACGGCATAGGGGCGATTTGGCTGGGTGTTGCAGAGCGAATCGACAGGGGCGGCCTTTTTCCTTTTCTGGATAGGGCCGTTGCCCCTTGAGTGCCATTCTCTTGCCATTTGCTTTTGCCGAAGGCTGGGCGCAGGGAACGGGGTAAGCAATGAAATAAATGGGGTAATTTTTATTGGATTACCCCATTTGTTGGGTAGCTCAGGGAAGCAAAGGCAATCCCAGTTCAGCCAGATATTGGTTGTGATGTTTCTTGGCTTCGGCGATCTTTTGCTCGGCAGACACAAGGTTGGCGTGTACGGTCGCTAGGACGACTTCTTCCTCTGCTTCTGCTGTGCTTACGTAGCGCGAGATGTTGAGGTTGAAATCGTTCTTTTCGATTTCTTCCATGCTTACCCGGCGCGAGTAGCGCGGCTCTTCCTTACGGAACTGATAGGTGTTGATGATCTTTTCGATGTGCCCGATTTCACCATCAGGCATTTCGTTTGTTCTCAGTAGTTGGTTTTGGCGCTTGCCCTTCTCGAAGTGCTCCGGCCCGCTTGCGTTGATGAACAATACGTCGTCCGGCTTTTTGCACTTCTTCAGTACCAGGATGCACACAGGGATGCCTGTGGAGAAGAACAGGTTAGCGGGCAGGCCAATCACCGTGTCGATATGCCCGTCCTTCAGCAGCTTGGTGCGGATGCGTGCTTCGGCTCCGCCACGGAACAGCACACCGTGGGGCAGGATGATGGCCATCACGCCGTCTTGCTTCAGGAAGTGGAAGCCGTGCAACAGGAAGGCGAAGTCCGCTGCCGACTTTGGTGCCAGCCCATAGTTCTTGAAGCGGGTGTCCTCGCCCAGTGCCTCGCTAGGCTCCCAGCGGTAGCTGAACGGCGGGTTGGCCACAACGGCGTCGAACCGTGGCATTTTGCCCGGATTGGTTTCGCGCAGCATGTCCCACTCGTTGAGCAGGGTGTCGCCGTGGAAGATGTCGAACTCCGAATCCTTCATCCCGTGGAGCAGCATGTTCATGCGCGCCAGGTTGTAAGTGGTGATGTTCTTTTCTTGACCGTAAATCTTGCCGATACCGTGCGGCCCCATACGGTGTCGCACGTTGAGCAGCAGGGAGCCTGAGCCACAGGCAAAGTCGAGCACGCTATCCAGGTGCGAGCGCTTGCCCGTGGCGGGCTCCTGGCTATCCAGCGTGACGATGGCCGAAAGAATGTCTGAAATACGCTGTGGCGTGTAGAACTCGCCGGCTTTCTTGCCCGAGCCTGCCGCAAACTGGCCGATCAGGTACTCATAGGCATCGCCCAGGGTGTCGCTGTCGGTGGAGAACTGCCCTAGTCCCTTGGCGATTTCGGCGATGATCTTGCACAAGCGCGCATTGCGCTCGGGGTAGGCTTTGCCCAGTTTGTCGGAAGCCAGATTGATCTCCGAGAACAGGCCACGGAAGGTGCTGGCGAAAGATTCTTCCTCAATGTACTTGAAGCCGGCCTGCAAGGTGCTGAGCAGCTCCGCGTTCTGCGTACGGGCCATCTCGGCGATGTTGCCCCACAGATACTGGGGTTCAATCACGTAATGCACCTTACGGCGCATCTGCCTCTCGAATTCCGGCACATCGTCCAGGTTGCATTCGTACCAGAGCTGCAACGGGGTAGAGACCGGGCCATCAATCTGCTGTGGGTAGTCCCGCCCGAGCTCCTTCTGAGCTGCCGCCTCATAGTTATCCGACAGATAGCGAAGGAAGAGAAAAGCCAGCATGTAATCGCGGAAATCGTCCGCATTCATCGCGCCACGCAGTTGATCGGCGATAGCCCAGAGGGTCTTGCCCAGTTTTTGCTTTTCGGATTCGGTCATGGTGTACCTGCTGTTGCCGCCTCAGAAGCATGAGGGAACAAATCGGGATTGAAGGGATAGCGCTTGAGGAAGCCATCCAAAATCGTCTTGAAATAGGCCTTGTTCTCTTCCAGCATCGGCTGGGGCTCAAACAAGGAATAGTTACCGTGGCTCAGGATGTTGATGAGTCGCGCATGCAGCACGCCTTCAGGGTCGTCGGCATCGTCGGTCGGGATGCAGGCCGAGAAGTTCGAGAAGCCATGAAAGCTCGCCGATTTCTCCAGCACGGAGCGCAGCATGTTGAAGTGGTAAGTGTACAGCTCGCCTGACTGCTCGGCCTTGTACAACTCGGTCAGTACAGCCACATGGTGGAAGAATGGCGTCGCCCCGGTGTAGGCCAGGGTGTACGAGCCATCTGCCTTGGAACGCGAGAGAAAGTGCGCAGAGACTTTTTTTGACTTGCGCGCATCCAGCTCGTTGTGCATCACGTTGAAGAACAGCGGGTGGTGCGACGAAATAACTACCTTTAATAGGTTGTCCGCCTTGCCCAACACTTGTGCCAAGTGGTTGCCCACGGTGATGGCGTTATGCTCGTCCAGCGACGAAATCGGATCGTCGATATAAAGGTACTTCACCCACTGGTAAGCCTCGATTTCCGGGTCCATCGCCAATTCGACTACGGCGAGGAAGAAGCACCAGATGAAGATATTTTCCTCACCGCGCGATACCTTGATATTGTCAATGGTCTGTCCATCCACCAAGCGCGAGAAGCGCACGGCCCACTCTGGCTCCTGAGTGTCGATGCGGAAATCGAAATCCGCGTAACGCCGCAGCAGCGGGCGGATACGGTTGTCCATCTCCAGCTCGAATAGGCCCTGGAAAAAGCGTGACTCCTTATTGAGCAGCAAGCGCCTATCCTCATCACCTTCCAGATCGTTGTTCCAATGGAACAGATCTTCGGTGAAAGCGTTGAAATACAGCGTATCGCGGGCCTCGCCCTGCTTGCCGATGTTCTTGAAGGCCATGGACAGGCGCGTTTTACCCGTGCCGTTGTAGGCATAGAGCAGGATGGCCTTTTTGTTTTCCAGTTCGCTGCGCAGATGAGCCGCCAGCGCGGGAAGATCAGGAAAAAATGGCGGCGTATTCTGTTTCATCACTGAGCCCCATCCAGAATCATCCAAGCCTTGCGGTAGATAGCGCCTTCACGACCCAAGGCCTCGCTCCAAATCTGCTCTGGCAAGTTTTCCAGACGCTGGCGAATGGCAGGCAGAGAGTCCTCCCGGGTTAAGCGCAAGGCTTCTGCCAAACGTGGTGCAGCACGACGGGGAACCCCCAAGAGACGCAGAGAAACCGCCTCATCCGTGGCAACACCGTAGTAAACCTGCGATGGCAGATTCGATAACCGGTTACGCTCCTCATCATTCAGCTCTGCCGTGGTGATGGCCAGCAAGGCATTCAGGCCCCAGGACGTGGTATGGGTCAGTTTGCCAAACAGGTTTTGTCCGCACTTGGTCAAGGCAGTGACAGCATCTGCACCACCCTCGCTGAAATATTGCTCCGCGATATGGGCAATATCTGCCCCGTTTACCCAATCCTTCAGAATACGTGCCAGCTTGTCACCATCTGGTGATCTGCCACCCAGCACCGAATTCAGGTTGTCGCGCAATTCGGGTACTCGCAGCAGCACGCCCATCATGTTCTGCAGGGTGTTGTCACCAGAACGGAACAGCCGCTCACGATTCCAGGAATCCGGCCCCAGGTCGCCTTTATGCGTCAACACCGTCCTGATGCTTTGCAGTGAAAATCCGGTACTGTCGACCAGCTTTAGCGGTTGGGAAGGGCTGGCGAGATAATCGACATAGCGATGGATACCATTCAGCAAGCGGCGGGCAATCTGGCTATCCGATACGCGCAATTTCTCAAAACCAAAGGTGCCACGCAGTACCTGTTCGATCTGATCCGCAAAGTTCGATGGCTGCCCCATCTGGCGATATGTATGAGCCAGATACTGCAAGAAGCTCGACCATTCCGGATGGTGGTAAACGATGAGCCCCAGGTCTTCCAGCCCATCAGCCGCAGCACGCGCAATCTGAATCAGTGCAGAATTCAAGTCGCCCGTGTTTCGATTAATAAATTCTCGCCTTTGTGCTACTTCACTTTCATTCTTCGCGACCAGAGCAACCACACCGAGTTGGCCTTGAGAAACGCGCCCGGCACGACCGGCAATATTCCAGAAATCCTCAGGTGGCATGTCCTGACCAAAGGGATACTGGGTTGCCGCCATCACCACACCGCTGACCGGAAAGTTCACCCCCTGCGCAAGCGTGGTGGTGGCCGCCAAGGCATCCAGATGGCCTTGCTCGAACAGCCATTCCATCAACATGCGGACCTCTTCAGGCAGTCCGCCGTGATGTACACCGACTCGATGAGCAAGCAGATTGACCAGCGGAAACGCTACACCCAGCTCGGCAGCCACATAGTCCTGTACAAAACGCACATCGTCTGGCAATGCATCACTGCGATTGCTTTTCAGCTTTTCAGCCAGTTTCCAGACATAATCCGGGCGGCTATGCATGGCAATCACTGGGCCACGCGCTGACAGCTTGCGTGCGACCATCGCAGCCAAGGTACCAATATCCTTGGCTTTTGATAGAGAAGCAGCCAGCGCTTCTTCTTTACCCAGAGAAAAGTCCTCATCCAGACAAATGCTTGGGCGCGAGGTATGTACCGTCTGGAAGCTCAGCCGGTAATCCCGGCTTCGACCATTTAAGGCTCCGGCATCCAGCGGACTGACAATGCCAATGGCTCTATCATTGGGCTGCCAATCCACCCCCAGACTGATGTCGTCCGAGTTTTGACCACCTAACCAGCGCGCAACCTCTCGGGCGTTTTCAATAAAGGGGGTTAGCAACAGAAACTGCGCCTCGCGGCACTCCCGGTTGATGGTGGCCAGCAGCAGCTCGAGCCGCAGCCCGCGTTCCTTGTCCTGAATCGTATGGGCCTCATCCACTACCACCAGCGTCAGGGGGCGACCGATTTTTTCCTCCCAGCCCTGGCGCAGCATCAGGTCGAATTTTTCCGGTGTCGCCACCAGAACACGGAACTGGGTGTCGTCCTGCAAGTCCGCCAGCAGCCCGGCTTCGATGCCATTGACTTCCATCGCAGGGCTGACCCGTTCAACGATGACCCCCAGGGGATGGAAGTCACGCCGCAACTGTCGTGTGACCTGATTCACCAGTGCCCGGCTGGGCGCGAGATAGGCCACCCAGCCTTTCTGGTCGTCAAACTGGTTCAGCGCCTGCAACATGCGGAACTGGGCGATCAGCGTCTTGCCACTGGATGTCGGCAAGCTGACCACCACCGCACGACGACTGGAACCCAACAGTCCACGTTCTGCCAAGGTGCGCCGCTGGGGCGGCAACACGTCAAACAGTGCACAGTCGCCGCGCCCTCGGCCTACCAGTTCGCGCACGAATCGGGTGACCCGCGAGTTCACGGCACGGGTTACCGTCCACAGCGAGTTTTCCACCATCTGCGCGGCAGCGCGTGCCAGCAGGCGAGTCAGCGGCCCCAGATCCAGCAACTGGCCCGTATTGCAAGCAGCCAGAGCGCGGTCGAAATGCGAGTCCAGCAAAGGCTGTATCTGGTAGCTGTCTTCCACCACACCATCGGTGATGTAGTGAGCCAGTACATCGGCCGCCTTGGCCAGGTGATAGATGGCAATCAGCTCCAGCGCCGAACGCTTGGCGGTAAGTGGCTCGAAGGTGCCCAAATAGTCGCGCTCGAATGTTTGCTGGGCATCACGCAATGCCGCCACCCGCTCCAGCACGGCATCGCGGTCAGACCAGCCTTTCTTGCGCACCAAACGCAGCCAGATGTCGGTCAGCACCGCCCGGCAACGCTCGCCCCAATCCGCAGAATCCAGCGGCAAGGCTGGCGCGGTTTGATCGCCCTCCAGCGCCCGCAGCCAGCGGGCGGCATCCGCGCCACGATCACCGATCACAGCCAGGGCTGAAGCCCGCAAAAGCTGTGTGGCAGCTTCCATCGGCTCACAAGGCAAAGGCAGGACGCGCAGCAGACGGAAAGCATCTTCAGCCGCATGACGCATCACTTGTAGGGAGGCTGGATCATCGGCAAAGCGATCAAGCTCCATATCCAACACTGCTAGTTCCAGCGCGGTGGCCACATCCTGCATGGCTTGTGCGTCGAAGACTGGCGCTTCCGGCGACATTTCACGATAGAACTGCATCTGGTCAGCCTCGCGCAGCACCAGGCTACGCTTGTCCGCGATGGCATCGAGCAGCCAGTGGCTCATGCGCCACCTCCCTGCCAGACACGCTCAGGCAGTTGGGCAATCGACCAAGGCAGATACAGCGCCAGCAGGTGGCAGCAACTGGGGGCTTGCAAGCGACCTGCAAGGGTGCGGCCACGCGCCTGCAAATCGGTTTCACGTACGGTTTGGTCACGAATCAGTACACCAAACAACACCAGATCACGCTTCCCGCTGTTGAAATAGCGCGTGCAAGCGTTGTTGAAGGCCGTTTCATGCTCAGTACCTTTGATCCGGGGTAGCAGCCACTTGAGCAACTGGCAGAGGGTGGCAAGGTTGCTGGCGAGAGTATCCAGTTGGTGCGTCATGCCACTGCGCCCGCTCATGACCTGCGGCGGCGACTGGACTTCGGACGAGCATTTGACTTCCCCCAGTGCCAGCCGGTGGGATTCTCCATCGCGCTGAAAGCCCACGATATCCGCGCCGGGCAGGGAGGCAAAGGGATTGCGTTTGTCGCGCTCGGTATTCCACGGCAACACCACATCGTGCTGCGCTTCCAGCACGGCTTCGGCCAGCGCCTCACCGGCGGCCCAATCACGGGTTTCCGGCACCTCAGCCGCTAGCACTTCTTCCAGTGCATCCTGCCCCATGCCGGTCAGACTCAGCCCACGCAGATGCTCGGTCAGGGCATCATGGCCTGCCGCGTCGTGCAGGCGCGCGGCCACCGGCCCTTGCAAGAACGCGTCGAATGCATCGCCTTCTTGCGCGCAGTGTCCCTGCCAGGAAACGCAGTCCTGCCCGGACTGGTAGGCGGCCTGCCAGGTCATGCACTCACCTCATCCAGCGTCGGGAACAACTGCTGCATCAGGCCCTTCTTGTGGATCTTGAGGGCGTCGATTTTCTGGCTTTGGGTGGTGATAAGGTCGTCGAGAGACGACAGGTTTTCTGCGATTCGCTTTTGCTCATCAAGACCGGGGACAACAACTTCGATTTCCTCTAGGGTGGTCTTGTTCACAGATGGCACAGCTCCACCACAATGCCTGTTGAGGTCGATAAGCTGACTTAACAAATAGACGAAATAATCATCTGCAATGCCATCGATTGCTTTCAATCCTGTGGCGTTGTTGTCTATCAAGCACGCTTTCTGAACGTAGGCACGCCGATTTAGCCTAAGCGCCTCGCCAATCTTGGCAAACACCGTTGCACCTTTCGGGACTAGCTTTGCTTTCAGCTTCAACAGCTCGTCGTCGCCAACGTAGTTAGTCGCTTCGTCCAGAACACCACCTTTTTCGGCAACAGCTCTCGAAATATCGCTCACCTTGCAAAATGGATATTTTCCTTCGCTCTTGCCCTGTAGAACTTCAGGAAATCCGTAGCCCTGGAGCACGTTGCACACTTTGGAAAGCGGTTTCTCGCACCACTCCCCCGCCTCCCGAAACTCCGGAAACCGCAGTCGTGGCACGGTTTCGCCTTCGCGGGGGAAAAGCTGCTGCATCAAGCCCTTTTTGTGGGTCTTGAGGGTGTCTAGGGAAGGTCTGCAAAACCTCTCGTCAATCCGACTGGTGTGCAACCTGAGGAG
>NZ_JBMDII010000034.1:0-57117 GCF_057808605.1 Comamonas sp. FG99 | reverse complement strand
CGCTAGTACCTGAAACTAGTGCGTCTACCAATTCCGCCACCTGGGCATTTCAGGAAAGACTCAGATTGTACGTCAAAAAAACCGCTGCTTTTGCAGGAGTAGAAAATTTGTCAGAAGAAATTGAAGGAACAGTCCAGGGCCACCGTGAAGGCCATGGCTTTGTAGTGCGGGACGACAACGAAAGCGACATCTACATACCGGCCAACGAGATGAGGGCTGTTCTGCACCGCGACCGGGTGCGCGTGCGCATCGTGCGCACCGACCGCCGCGGGCGGCCCGAGGGCCGCATCGTCGAGATCATCGAGCGGCCCGCGCAGCCGATCATCGGCCGGCTGCTGCAGGAAAGCGGCGTCTGGCTGGTGGCGCCCGAGGACAAGCGCTACGGCCAGGACATCCTGATCCCCAGCAACGCCACCAGCAACGCGCAGACCGGCCAGGTGGTCGTGGTCGAGCTGACCGAGCCGCCGGCGCTGTTCGGCCAGCCGGTGGGCCGCGTGGTCGAGGTGTTGGGCGAGATCGACGACCCGGGCATGGAGATCGAGATCGCGGTGCGCAAATACGGCGTGCCGCACCAGTTCTCCGAGGAATGCCTGGCGCAGTCCAGGAAGCTGCCCGACAAGGTGCGGCAGATGGACCGCAAGGGCCGGGTCGACCTGACCGACGTGGCGCTGGTCACCATCGACGGCGAGGACGCGCGCGACTTCGACGACGCGGTGTACTGCGAGCCCATGAAGATCGGCCGCGCCAAGGGCTGGCGCCTGCTGGTGGCGATTGCCGACGTGAGCCACTATGTGCAGACCGCCAGCGCCATCGATGTCGACGCCTACGACCGCGCCACCAGCGTGTACTTCCCGCGCCGGGTGATACCGATGCTGCCGGAAAAGCTGTCCAACGGCCTGTGCTCGCTCAACCCCGATGTGGACCGGCTGTGCATGGTCTGCGACATGGTGATCGATGCGGCCGGCTCCATCCAGGCCTACCAGTTCTACCCGGCGGTGATGCACAGCCATGCGCGCTTCACCTATACCGAGGTGGCGGCGATCCTGGCGAACACCCGCGGCCTGGAGGCCAGCAAGCGCCAGGAGCGGGTGCAGGACCTGCTGAACCTGCACGACGTGTACAAGGCCCTGCTGTCGCAGCGCGCCAAGCGCGGCGCGGTCGACTTCGAGACCACCGAGACGCAGATCGTCTGCGACGACAGCGGCCGCATCGAGAAGATCGTGCCGCGCACCCGCAACGAGGCCCATCGCCTGATCGAAGAGGCCATGCTGGCGGCCAACGTGTGCAGCGCCGATTTCATCGAGCAGGGCGGCCAGCCCGGCCTGTACCGGGTGCACGAAGGGCCGACGCCCGAGAAGCAGGACATCCTGCGCAGCTACCTCAAGGCCATGGGCGTGGGCATGTCGATCAGCGACGACCCCAAGCCCGGCGAATTCCAGGCCATCGCCCAGGCGACCAAGGACCGGCCCGACGCGCAGCAGATCCACACCATGCTGCTGCGCTCCATGCAGCAGGCCATCTACACGCCGATCAACAGCGGCCACTTCGGCCTGGCCTATGAGGCCTATACGCACTTCACCAGCCCCATCCGGCGCTATCCGGACCTGCTGGTGCACCGGGTGATCAAGTCCATCCTGCTGGGCAAGCGCTACGAGCTGCCGGCGCTGCCCACGCCCGGCGAGGCCGAGGCCAAGCTGGCCAAGCGTCTGGCGGCGCGCGGCAATGGCAAGGGCGGCGCGGCGCCTGGGCGCCAGCTGCCGCAGGCCGGGCGCCTGAGCCGCGACGTGCAGGCCTGGGAGGCCGCCGGCTTGCACTGCAGCGCCAACGAGCGGCGCGCCGACGAGGCCAGCCGCGACGTGGAGGCCTGGCTCAAGTGCAAGTACATGCGCGAGCACCTGGGCGAGGAATACAGCGGCGTGGTCACTGCGGTCACCACCTTCGGCCTGTTCGTCACGCTCGACGAGCTGTATGTCGAGGGCCTGGTGCACATCACCGAGCTGGGCGGCGAGTACTTCCGTTTCGACGAGGTGCGCCAGGAGCTGCGCGGCGAGCGCACTGGCATCCGCTACTCCATCGCCACGCGGGTGCGGGTGCAGGTCAGCCGCGTCGACCTCGACGGGCGCAAGATCGACTTCCGTCTGGTGACCGGCGCCGGCGACGCGCTGCCCGTGCCGGCAAAAACGGCCAAGGCCGCGAAAGCCACCAAGGCCCGCAAGCAGCATGCCAGCGGGCGCGACGAGGCCTACGCCGAGCAGCGTGCCAGCGCCAAGAAATCGGCCCGCGGCGGGCGCGATCAGGCGCCGGCCGCGGGCAAGCGCGCGCACGGCGGGCAGCAAAAGCAGGCAGCGAAAAAGGCGGCGCGCAAAGAGCGGCGCTGACCCATCCGGAGAGCGGGATAGTTATGAGCAAAAGCAAGATTGCAGTGGTGACCGGCGCGGGCACCGGTATCGGCCGCGCGGCCGCGTTGGCGTTGATGAAGGACGGCTGGTCGGTGGTGCTGGCCGGGCGCAGGGAGCAGCCCCTGCAGGAGGTGGCCGCGCACGCCGCCGCGCCCGCCCAGGCGCTGGTGGTGCCCACCGATGTGGCCGATCCGGCGGCGGTGCGCGCGCTGTTCGATGCGGCGCTGCAGCGGTACGGCCGCGTGGACCTGCTGTTCAACAACGCCGGCACCGGCGCGCCGGCCGTGCCCATCGACGAACTGCCGATCGAGACCTGGCGCCAGGTGGTCGACGTGAACCTGAGCGGCATGTTCTACTGCCTGCAGCAGGCCTTCCGCGTGATGCGGGCGCAGTCGCCGCAAGGCGGGCGCATCATCAACAACGGCTCGATCTCGGCGCACACGCCGCGGCCGATGTCGATCGCCTACACCTCGACCAAGCATGCGGTGATGGGCATGACCAAGACCGCCGCGCTCGACGGCCGCAAGTACGACATCGCGGTGGGCCAGATCGATGTGGGCAATGCCGGCACCGAGCTCGCGCAGCGCATGACCCAGGGCGTGATGCAGGCGCATGGCGCGGTGGCCGCCGAGCCGCTGATGGACGTGGACATCGTCGGCCAGTCGGTGCTCTACATGGCCAATCTGCCGCCCGAGGCCAATGTGCTGTTCCACACGGTGATGGCCACCAAGATGCCATTCGTGGGGCGCGGCTGAGCATCGGGCGGTACTCGCCTCAGAAGCTGTGCCTCACGCCGACATCCAGGCCGCTCCAGGCAGCATTCGCAACCCCGGGAACGCCGCCGCCTGTCAATGCGGCGCCGTTGCGGTTCTGCAGGCGCGAATAGGTGGTGTAGACCGCCGTGCGCTTGGAGAGGTTGTGCACATAGCCGAGCGCGATCTGGTTGGCGTTGCGGCCACTGGCGCTGTTGTCCTTCACGCGGGTGTATGAGACGGGAATGTAGCCGGAGCCGAGCGTGATCTGCGCTCCCAGCATCCAGCCGTTGGAGCGGTTGGGGGTGGTGGCCGTGTCTTTCCTGTCGTTGAAGAACTGCGCCATCAGCTTCGCCTGGTTCCACTGGTAGCTGGCGCCGATATTGCTCGTGGTCACGTCGCCGCTGGCCAGCGTGGTGCTGCCATAGGATACGGCGGCATTGAACGGGCCTTGCGCATAGCCCATGCGCACACCGTAGTAGCGGCCGTCGTGGGGCACTCCGCCTGCCTTCTCGTCCAGGGCCAGCATGGCCTGGCCGTAGAAGCCGCCCATCGATGGCAGGAAGTAGCCCATGCTGTTGGAGGCGCGCAAGCCGGTCTGGGTCTTGGACAGCTGGGTCAGCGCGCTCTGCGCCAGATTGGTGACCGCGCCAGCGCCGGCGGTGCCAAAGGGGTCGAAGGTCGTCAAATTCCAATAGGTCGGGACAAAGTCGCGCCCGAGGCGCACCTCGCCCCAGGTGCGCGATATCAGGCTGACGGTGGCTCGGCGATTGAAGTTCAGGCCACCGCTGTTGACCGAGGTTACGTTGTCGGTGCTGGTTGCGGCGCCCGCACCGGTGTCGATGTTCAAGCCCGCATCCAGCACGAAGCCGGCGGACAGGCCATCACCCAGGTCTTCCGTTCCACGCAGGCCGATGCGGCTGAATTGGTTGCCGCCATTGCCGTTGAAGCGGGAGACGGATACGCCGCCCTGGCTGGCATGCTGCCAGGTGGTGTCGACTACGCCGAAGACTGTGACGGAGGATTGCGCGCAGGCCAGGCCGGCGGCGGTATGCAGCGCGGCTGCGATGGCTATCTTTTTCATGGTGTTCTCCTGTTGCTGTTTTTCGAGTGAAACTGTCATTCGGGCTTGAAGCCTGCGGCTTTGAGCACGCTGGCGCTCTGCGCCACATACTGGGCGACGTAGCGCTTGAATTCATCCGGCCCGTTGGCGGGCGCGGCCTCCAGGCCCTGCATGGCCCAGGCTCCTTGCCGTGCCTGCTCTGCCACCGCGGCATTGATGGCGGCGTTGAGCTGCTTGAGCCGATCCGCCGGCAGGCCCTTGGGGGCCCAGATGCCATACCAGGAGGCATAGGTCAGTCCCGGATAGCCGCTTTCCTGCGCGGTGGGTACATCCGGCGCCAGCGGCGTGCGCTTGGCGGACGTCACCATCACAGGCTTGACGCGGTTGGCCTTGGCCAAGGGCAGCAGCGACACCATGGAGTCCAGCAGCATTTGCACATGGCCGCCCGCCACATCGACTGCCGCCGGCTGCGTGCCCTTGTAGGTGACGTAGGTGAAGTGCGTGCCGGCCTGCTGGGCGAGCATCAGCGTGGCCAGGTGGCTGGGAGCGCCTGCCGCCGGGATGGCCGCCGTCCAGCGCTCGCCCTGGCCCTTGGCGTAGGCCAGCACGTCGGAGAGCTTGCTTGGCGGCGTCTGCGGTGCCAGCACCAGCATCAACGGCGCTTCGGCCACCCGCGCCACCGCGGTGAAGTCGGCCTGGGGGGCGTAGGGCGGATGCTTCAGCACCTGCTGTGCCAGCACATGCGTGGCGGCGGAAAACAGCAGGGTGTAGCCGTCGGCCTGCGCCGTCTCTACCGCCTTGCCGCCCAGAACCCCGTTGGCGCCGGCCCGGTTGTCGATGATGACGGCAACGCCCAGCTGCGCCTGCAGCTGGTGGGCCAGCAGGCGCGCCGCGCTGTCCACGCCGCCGCCTGCGGCGAACGGCACCACGATGCGGATGGTGCGCTCCGGGAACTTGGTCTGGGCGCCAGCCGGCGCGGCCAGCGATGCGGCGCTCAGAAGTGCCGCGAGTAGCTGGTTTATTTTCATGTTGTCTCCGATGTCAAGGGATGGGATGCGGGGGGGCTTCAGGGCCGGCGGCGGCGGCGCGCGAGCACGTGCAGCGACTCGTCGAGCGATTCGACGTCAAGGCCGCGCGTGATGAAGACGATGCGGGTGCGCCGGTCCGGGCCGGGCCATGCCGGCAACTGGCCAACCGGCGCAAACAGGTGCTGCACGCCATGGATCACCAGTGGCTGCTCCGGTTGCTCCGCGATGTTCACGATGCCTTTGACGCGCAGCAAGTCCTCGCCGCGCATGGCGATGAGCATGTCCATCCAGGCGGCGAAGCCCTCGCGCGGCAGCGGCTCGTCGCGCACGATGACGAACGAGCGGATGCCGCTGTCGTGCAGCGCGGCGGGGGCGGGCGCATCGGCCTGCGCCGCCAGGCGGTAGGCCGGCGCGGCCTCGGATTGCCGTGCCATCAGCGCTGCCGGGGCCAGGCGCAGCAGCGCGCGCATGGCCTGGGGCTGTTCGGCAGCGTGCCCATGCAGGGCCGCGGCGGGGTTCAGCGCTCTCAGGTGCTGTAGCAGGGCTGGCGGCGGCGGCCCATCCAGCAGATCGGTCTTGGTCAGAAAGATCGCGTCGGCCACCGCCAGCTGGCGCGCGGCCTCGCCATGCCGCTGCAGCGTGGCCAGGCCTTGCACCGCATCCACGGTGCAGGCGATCCCCGACAGCACGAAATGGGGGCGGACCGAGGGCTCCGCCATCAGTGTGCGCACGATGGGGCCGGGGTCGGCCAGGCCGCTGGTCTCGACCAGTACCTGCGCCACCGGCTGGGGGCGCTGCGCCAGCTGTACCAGCGCGGCCACCAGGTCGCCCCGCACCGCGCAGCACAGGCAGCCGTTGGCCAGCAAGATGGTGTCCGGATGCGTGGCGGTCACCAGGTCGTGGTCGATGCCGATCTCGCCGAACTCGTTGACCAGAACGGCCGTGCCGTGCATGCCGGGGTCGCGCAGCAGCCGGTTCAGCAGGCTCGTCTTGCCGCTGCCCAGAAAGCCGGTGAGCACCATGACCGGGATGCGCGCGGCAGGCTCGATCGCGCCGCTGGCCAGCAGCGCGGAGAAGTGGCCTCCTGCGGTGCTCATGGCGAGATCTCCTCCAGCGCGCGGTTGCTGGTCTCCACCATGTGGCGCGAGGCCAGCAGGCCGGCTACGGTGGCTGCCGCGAACATGCCGAACACCGCGGCGATGCCATGCGCCGAGAGCACGACGCCTACGATGGCGGGCGCCGCGGCCGAGGCCGCGCGCAGCCACGAGGTGGCCAGCCCGGTGCCGATGGCGCGCATGCGGGTGGGGTAGATCTCTGGCGTGTACAGGTACAGCAGCACCGTGGTCGTGCCCGTCACCGCATAGGCCGACGAAGCCAGCACCGCGACCGACCAGACGCTGCTGGCGCCCAGCGCCGCCAGTGTGCCGAGCAGTACGCCGACGATCAGGAAGCAGGCCGTGGCCCAGCGGCGGCGGCCCACGCGGTCCACCAGCAGCGCGCACACCAGCACTGCGCAGGCACTCAGCACATTGGTGACCGAGGCCATGCGCAGCGACTCCTGCAGCGGCAGGTGGTAGACGGTCTTGTACAGCGTGGGCAGCCAGTTGTTGATGCCGTTGGCCACGAAGTACGAGGATGCCCACAGCACCCACACCACCAGCGTGCGCGGGCGGTACAGCGGCGAGAACAGCTCTTTCCACGAGCTTTTCCCGCTGCGCTGGACCTGGCCCTGGGCCAGCGCGGCCACGCGCAGATCGATCTCGGCCTGCTCGCGCTGCGGGTCCAGGCTGCGCCGCGGGGTGCTGGCCTCGATGCCGCGGATCACGCGCTCGGCGTCATCGAGCCGGCCCTTGGCGGTGAGCCAGCGCGGCGACTCCGGCAGCCGTGCCATGAAGGCCAGGATCAGCAGGCCGGGAATGCCGCCGATCAGGAACATGGCCTCCCAGCCGTAGCGCGGCACGACGAAGGCGCCGATCTGGGCCGCGGCCATCAGGCCCAGCGGGAAGATGAGCTCATAGAGGATGAAGAAGCGCCCGCGCCCCTTGGCCTGCGAAAGCTCGTTGATGTAGGCGGCGGCAATCGGTACCTCGCCACCCACGCCGATCCCCTGCACGAAGCGCAGCGCGAACAAGGCATGGAAGCTGCCGGCAAAGGCGCAGGCAATGCTCATCACCGACATCAGCCCCACGGTCGCGGTGATGCTGGGCACGCGGCCATGGCGCTCCGCCAGCCAGCCGAACAGCAGTGCGCCGATCACCTGGCCCGCATAGCCCGATGCGATCAGCAGCCCCACCTGCGCCGGGCTCAGCTGCCAAAGCCCCACGAGCACTGGCAGCACGAAGGCCAGCGACAGCGCGTCGAAGGCATCGAAAAAGGTGGCGCTGCCCATGATGACGCGCGCCTTGGTGTGCCAGCGACTGAATGGCACGTTCTCGATGCGAAACAGCAGCCGGGCGGCGCGCAGCGCGGCTGTAGGATCGGATGGCAGAGCGCTCGAATCCGTCTTCATGATGTCTCCTTGGAACGCCTTCTGTGGGCGATCCCTTTGGTTTTTCGAGGTGCGGACAGCCACCACATCGATGGTGGCTGGCGCATCGGGACAACAGTCCCGGTTGGCCGTCAGCCGGCGCCAGGGCCGTGCAGTTCGGCGAAGGAGCGCAAGGTGCGCTCCAGCCTGGGCAGCAGCCAGGCGGCGGCCGGCTCGGGCACCTCGCCCGCAGCCACCGACTCCAGCAGGTCCCGCAATGGCTGCGCTCCCGGCGCCAGGCCCTGGCGGGCCTGGAACCAGGTGGCGACCTCGGCGTCGTCGTGGCGCTCCCCGCCGTCCTGCAGGTAGTCCACGATGTCCAGCTCGAAGTCCTCCAGCCGCAGGCTCACGCCGCCCGCGCCGCAGGCGCAGGCACCGCCCAGGGCCACGTGGCGCAGTGCCAGTGCGCTCCACAGCTCCAGCAGGCGGGCGGCCTGCTCGACGGACGGGTTGGCCACGGCGGTGCTCACTGCCCGGCCCAGGCGAGGTCGGCCGCGCCGTTGCCGCCACCCTTGGCGCTGCGCAAGGCCTGGGTGCCTTCGTGGTCCACCTGGCCGTTGCCGTCCAGCGCGACCTTGTAGACCTCGCGCGCCACCTTGGCGCTCACGTAGCCTTCGCGCACGTCCTCGGCCACCTTGTCCAGATCACGGGCCAGCGGGTCGCCGAAGCCACCGCCGCCGCCCGAGAGCATCTTGTAGGCGTCGCCGCGCTCCAGCCGCACGTTGAAGATCTTGGCGTTGGCATGGTCGCTCTTCCACTCGCCCTTGTGGCGCACGGCCAGGCCGTTGCCCATGGCATCGCCGCCGCCTTCCAGGCCCCAGGGCTTGCAGTGCACGCGGTCTATGCGGGTCGTCACCGTGAAGGGCGACAGCGCCTGCACCACCATCTCGGCACCCAGGCCGCCGCGGTATTCGCCGGCGCCGGCCGAGTCCTGGCGGATCTCGTACTTCTCCACCAGCACCGGGTACTTGGCTTCGAGCTGCTCGGTCGGGCTGTTGTGGGTGTCGCCGTCGTTGATGCAGACGGTGACGGACACGCCGTCTTCCTTGCTCTTGGCGCCCCAGCCGCCGCCCAGCGGGCCGATGCCGACGATGAACAGGCGCCCGTCTTCCGGCGAGATGCCGTGGATGTTGGGGAACACCAGGTCGGCATGGTGGCCGGCGATGGAGCGGTCGGGGATGGCCGGTGCCAGCGCCTTGAAGATGGTGTCGATCACCGTCATCGGGAAGGTCATCCACACGCGCATCGGGTAGGGCCGCTCGGCACTGATCACCGTGCCCATCGGCATGATCACCTTGAGCGGGCGGAACGAACCGTCGTTGACCGGGTAGTCGGTCGGTGTGGTCAGGCACTTGTAGGCTACCTGTGCGCAGGCGATGCCGGTGGTGAAGCCGCTGTTGTAGAAGCCGCGCACCTGCTTGCTGACGTCGGAGAGGTCCACCGTCATCTCGTCGCCCTTGACGCTCACCTTCACCCGGATCGGGATGCGCTTGCCGATCTCCAGGCCGTCATCGTCCATGAAGGATTCGGCCTCGTACACGCCGTCGGGGATCGACAGCGTGTTCTTGCGCGCCACCGCCTCGCTCGAATCCATGATCTGGCGGATCGAGCCGTTCACCGCGTCGGCGCCGTAGCGCTGCAGCAACTCCACATAGCGGCGCTCGCCGGTGGTGATGGCGGTGATCTGCGCGCGCAGGTCGCCCAGGGCGCGCTCGGCCAGGCGCACGTTCATGGCGATGATGTCCAGCAGGTCCTGGTTGACCACACCTTCGCGCTGGTACTTCATGATCGGGATCTGGATCCCTTCGCTGAAGATGTCGGTGGTCACATTGCCCAGCGTGCCGCCCACGTCCAGCCAGTGGGCCATGCAGCAGGTGAAGCCTTCGAGCTTGCCGTCGTGGAACACCGGCATGGTGAACGTGAAGTGGTTCAGGTGGCTGCCGGTGGTGTATGCGTCGTTGGTGACCAGGATGTCGCCGGGCAAGATGTTCTCGTAGCCGAAGTGCCTGATCTTGGCCTTGACGGTCTCGCTCATGCCGCGGATGAACATCGGCAAGCCCAGGCCGATCGAGACCGTGTCGCCTTCCTTGGTGAACAGGCCGACGGTGAAGTCCAGCGCCTCGTAGATGATCAGGTTGTAGGCGGTGCGGGTGAGATTGGTCTTCATCTCCTCTGTCACAGCATACAGGCCGTTGCGGATGATCTCGACGGTGACCGGATCGACGGTCTTCAGTTCAGCGTTGTTGTTCATGAATATCTCCTTTTGGGGGACGCGCGCTCAGGAGCGGTCCGAGCCGATGTCGATCTGCAGGTTGCCGAGCTCATCCACGCGCAGCGTGTCGCCGGGCTGCACGACGGTGGTGGAGGCATGTTCCTCGATCAGCGCGGGGCCGGTGATCTGGTTGCCCGCCAGCAGCAGGTCGCGGATGTAGACCGGCGTGTCGGCCCAGCCGCCATCGCGGAAGT
Source organism: Comamonas sp. FG99 (assembly GCF_057808605.1). Classification (NCBI taxonomy): domain Bacteria; kingdom Pseudomonadati; phylum Pseudomonadota; class Betaproteobacteria; order Burkholderiales; family Comamonadaceae; genus Comamonas; species Comamonas sp. FG99. Next base: position 46,882 of record NZ_JBMDII010000034.1, on the reverse strand, counting down.
ACACCGGCTTGACGGCGCGCATCGCTGCCTTGCCGGGCACGGCCTGGCCCTTCTCCACGCTGTGCTTGGGCGGCTTCTTCATCGTGCCCAGCACCGTGACGCGCAGGCTCACCAGGTCGGCCGGCTCCTTGGGCGCGCTGGTGCCGTAGCGCACCTTGTGCAGCTCGTCGAACTGCTTCTTGATCGCCTCGCGGTCCTTGCCCTCGAAGAAGGCCATCGGCAGGTCCACGGTCACCGCGTGCTCCTGGCCCACGTAGCGCATGTCGGCGGCGCGCTCGATCACCACGCCATCGGCCTTGACGCCGGATGCGGCCAGCGCCGCGCGGCCCTCGTCCTCCATGCTCTTGTAGAGCGATTCGATATCCTCGAAAGACACGTCCGAGAGCTTGCGGAACACCGAACGCACATAGTCGTAGCGCAGGTCGGAGAACAGCATGCCGTAGGCCGAGAAATAGCCCGGCGCATAAGGGATGAGCACCTTGCGGATGCCGATCTCGCGCGCGATCGCCGAGGCGTGCAGCGGGCCGGCGCCGCCGTACACCACCATGGTGAAACTGCCGGCGTCCAGGCCGCGCTCGGTGGTCACGGCTTTCACGGCGTGCGACATCTGTGTCACCGCGATGCGCAGGATGCCGTCGGCCGCCTCGGTCGGATCCAGGCCCAGCGGGGCGGCGATGCGCTCGGCCATCTGGCGCTGGCAGCCTTCCAGGTCGAGCTTGAGCTCGCCGCCCAGGAAGTTGTCCTGGTCCAGCCGGCCCAGCACCAGGTTGGCGTCGGTCACCGTGGGCTCCTTGCCGCCGCGGCCATAGGCCACCGGGCCGGGGATGGAGCCGGCGCTTTGCGGGCCCACGCGCAGCGCGTTGCCGGTCTCCACGCGGGCGATCGAGCCGCCGCCGGTGCCGACTTCGTGGATGTCCATCATCGGGATCTGGATCGGTAGCGCGCGCTCGTAGCCGCCGATCAGCGCCGAGCCGGTGGTCAGCGGCCGGCCTTCGCTGATCACGCCGGCCTTGGCGGTGGTGCCGCCCATGTCGAAGGCGATCGCGTCGCCCATTCCCAGCTGCGCGCAGATGGCCTGCGCGCCGATCACGCCGGCCGCGGGGCCGGATTCGAGCATGCGCACGCAGCCGACCTTGGCATGCTCCACCGGGAACAGGCCGCCGGTCGATTGCACGATGTAGAAGTCGCCCTTGAAGCCCTTGCCGCCCAGGTGCTCCTCCAACTGGCCCAGGTACTCCGATACGCGCGGACCCACATAGGCATTGGCCACTGCGGTGGAGACGCGCTCGAACTCGCGGTATTCCTGCGAGAGCTCGTGCGAGGCGCAGACGAAGGCGCCGGGGATTTCTTCCTGCAGGATCTGCTTGACGCGCTGCTCGTGCCTGGGGTTGCGGTACGAATGCAGCAGCAGCACTGCCACCGCCTCGACGTTCTGGCCCTTCAGCTCCTTGGCCAGTTCGCGCACGGCGGCTTCGTCCAGCGGCTTGTGCGTGCTGCCATCGGCGCGCAGGCGCTCGGCCACTTCGTAGCGCAGCGAGCGGCGCACCAGCGGCTGGTGCTTGTTGAAGAACAGGTTGTAGGCATCGGGCCGGTTCACGCGGCCGATCTCGTAGATGTCGCGAAAGCCCTCGGTGATCAAGAGCGCCGTATTGGCGCCGTTGCGCTCCAGCAGCGTGTTGATGGCGATGGTCGAGCCGTGCAGGAAGAGGTGGCCGTCCTTCCAGTCGATCTTTGCGCTGTCGATGGTGGACTGGATACCCTTGACCAGTTCGCCGTGGGTCGAGAGGGCCTTGCCGAACAGCAGCTTGCCGGTGGCCTCGTCGAACGCGGCCATGTCGGTGAAGGTGCCGCCGATATCGACGGCGATGCGCAGTTGTGCTTGGGTTGCCATGGGTTTGTCTCCGGAAAAGAATCAGTTCGCCAGGTGGTCGATGCCGATGCGGTTTTGCAGCACGCCCAGGCCGGTGATCTCCACCTCTGCCAGGTCGCCTTCCTTCATGTACAGCGGCGGTTCGCGGCGGTCGCCCACGCCGCCGGGTGTGCCGGTGGCGATCACGTCGCCGGGCGCCAGCGGCGTGAAGCGCGAGATGTATTCCACCAGCGTGGGAAGGTCGAAAATCAGGTCGGAGATGCTGGCGTGCTGCATCACTTGGCCGTTCACCCGTGTCTCCAGCGTGAGCCGGGTCACGTCAGGCACTTCATCGCGCGTCACCAGGTAGGGGCCGAACGGCGCGGTGCCGGGAAAGTTCTTGCCCGGAGTGAACTGGTGGGTGTGGCGCTGCCAGTCGCGCACGCTCACGTCGTTGAAGCAGGCATAGCCGGCAATGTGCTCGAAGGCCTGGCTCTTGGGGATGCAGCGGCCGCTCTTGCCGATCACGAAGGCCAGCTCGCCTTCCCAGTCGAAGCGCTCGGAGAAGCTGGGGCGCAGAACCTCGTCGCCGTTGGCGGCCAGGCTGTCATTGAAGCGCAGGAACAGCGAGGGGTAGGCGCTGTCGGCCCGCTTGGTTTCCGCTACGTGGGTCTTGTAGTTGAGGCCCACGCAGATCAGTTTGCCCGGGTTGGGGATGACCGGCAGCTGGCGCACTTCGGAGATGCGCAGGCGCTGGGTGCCAGGCGCTTGCGCCTGGCGCGCCAACTCTGGCAGGGCATCGGCCTGCAGCACGGCCGTCAGGTCGGGAAAGCGGGCAAGGAAATCCGCGGATGCTTGCAGGCAGAAGTCGCCATCGACCACCCCGTAGGTGGCCTGGCCGGCATGCATAAAGCTGATCAGTTTCAAAATGGGTCTCCAGGTGGTTGCTCGCCGTGCTGCGCAGAAACGCCGGTATGAAGCCGCGAGTGGTGCCACTGTAGAATTCGGCCTGATTTCTTCATAGATTGAATTCCAAGAATTCAGATTTGCCATTTTTGGCAAATTAAGGAAAGGCTGCGATGAACCTGGCGACTGTTCGACTGTTCCTGGAGGTTGCCGAGGCCGGCAGCTTCAGCAAGATTGCCGCGAGGCGGCAGACAGCCCAGTCGTATCTGAGCCGGCAGATCACCGACTTCGAGGCCCAGTGCGGCGCAGCGCTGTTCCGGCGCACGGGCCGAGGCGTTGCGCTTACCGAATTGGGCGAGCGGGTGGCGGGGCGCCTGCGCCTGTGGATGCAGGAGACGGATCAGCTGATGGTCGATCTGCGCAGCGCATCCGACCAGGTCCTCGGAGAAGTCCGCCTGGGCATCGTGCCGTCGGCGGCACATCCGCTGATGACGCGGGTATTCGAGCGCGTCAATGCCCAGCATCCGGGCATCCGGCTGAACGTGGTGGAAGCCCAAGGGGCCGAATTGGACGCGATGCTGGACAGCGGCATGGTCGATCTGGCCATCGTGTTCAGGTACCACCGCCCCCACACGCGCGAAGAGGCGCTGCTGTGCGAGGTGCACACCTACCTGATAGCCGCGCCCGGCGATGCGCTCACCGCGCAGGCTGTCGTCCATTTCAAGCAGCTGAACGGCCTGCGGCTGGTGCTACCGCGCCGCCCCAGCCAGTGGCGCAACGCGCTGGACGAAACCGCCCGCAGCCTGGGTTTCAGGCTGCAGGCCGTGGTGGAAGCCGATTCGCTGACCATGCAGAAAGAGCTGGTCGCCCATACCGCCGGCCTGTACTCCGTGCTCGGACCATTCTCCTTCGCGCCCGAGCTGCGCAGCCAACGCCTGCAGGCCAGCAAGCTGGTGCAGCCGGACCTGCGCCGCCATGTCAGCCTGGCCATGCCCCGCCAGGGCAAGCTATCGCCTGCATGCCGCATCGTGGCCGAGGCTGTGCAGGCGCAGGTCCAGGCCTGGGGCCAGCAGCTGATGGAGCCGGAGCCGATGCCTCTCGGTGCGGATTGGGTATGAAAAAATATAGCAGATGGCGCTTGTTATATAAGGTTTTCAGATGGAATACTATCTGAAAATTACATCCATCAAGCGCTAAATGCTCACTTTTCAGGTATTCCGCGCCAGGCTCTGCGCCAGCCGCGATGCGGTCAGCGCCTGCCCGGCGGGCCAGGCGTCTGCCGCATGGCCGTGCTGCCAGACCGCGGCCAGCGTGGCCTGCCAATAGCGCTCGGCATCCGGCTCCAGGCCCGCGCGCGCCCAGTGCGCGCCCAGGCAGCCGGCCAGCACGTCGCCGGTGCCGCCGGTGGCCAGCAGCGCGTTGCCGCTGGCATTGATGGCGTGGCGGCCATCGGGCGCGGCGATCACGCTGCCCGAGCCCTTGAGCACCACCAGGCAGCCGAGCTGCGCCGCCAGCGCCTGCGCGGCCTGGATGCGGTTGGCCTGCACGGCCGCGGTGTCCGATTGCAAGAGGCGCGCCGCCTCCAGCGGATGCGGCGTGACCACGGTCTGCCAGCCCGGCCGGGCGGCCCGCTCGCGCAGCAGCGCCATCAGCTGCGGCGCCTGCGCGGCGGCGTTGAGCGCATCCGCATCCAGCACCAGCCGGGGGGAGCGCCGCAGCACCTCGGGCAGCAGGCCCGCCACCAGCTCGCCGCCGCCGCAGCCGCAGACCACCACGCCCTGGTCCGGCGCAATGGCGCTGCGCGCGCGCAGCATGATCTCGGGCGCGATGCCGGCGGGCCGCGGCGAGCCCTCGCTGCTGCCCAGCAGGTGCAGCAGCACCCGCCCCGCGCCCGCATGCAGCGCGGCCGAGGCGGCCAGCACGGCCGCGCCTTCCATGCCCCTGCCGCGGTGCTGCCAGGCCTCGCCGCCGATCACCAGCACATCGCCGAAGCTGCCCTTGTGGGTGTTGTGGCCGGGGTGGCCGGCGGGCAAGGCGGGCCGCCCGGCCAGCCAGCCGTGGCTGGGCGGCAGGGCGCCGTCATGTAGGCGATCCAGCCAGACCGTGCCGCTCCAGTCGCGCCCGGCACCGGTGAACAGGCCGGGCTTGAGCGTGAGCAGGCTGAGGGTATGGCGCGCCGCGGCCGGCGCGGCCGGGGCCAGCTGCGCCACCGCGCTCAGCAGCTGGCCGGTGTCGGCGTCGAGCCCCGAGGGGGTGTCCAGGCTCAGCACCGGCGCGGCGCTGTGGTAGATGCGCTCCAGGCACCAGCGGGCCTCGGGCGCCAGCGGCCGTGGGTTGTCGGTGGCCAGGCCTATGCCCCAGAGCGCGTCGATCACCAGCTCGGCGTCTTGCGGCATGCTACCGGGCGCATGCAGCGGCACGCCCGCGGCCTGGGCGCGCAGCAGCGCCTGCTGCGCATCGGCGGGCAGCGGCCCCGTGCCCGGCAGCAGGCAGACGCTGACCCGGTGGCGCAGCGCCTGCAGGTGCACCGCGGCTTCCAGCCCGTCGCCGCCGTTGTTGCCGGCGCCGCAGACGATCCATATCCGGCGCGCGTGCGGCGCGAGCGCGTGCGCCAGCTGGGCGGCGGCCAGGCCGGCGCGCTGCATCAGCGTGTGGGGCGCAAGCGCCGCGGCCAGCCGCGCCTCCTGCGCCCGGGTCTGGGCCTTGGTGTGCAATGGGAGCGAGAGCGTGGGGGGGATGCGCAGCAGCATGGCCGCATGGTACTGCGGCGGCCTCAGCCGCGCTGCAGTGCGAATGCCGCCGCCTCGGCGGGCGAGGGCTCGCCGGCGATCTGCAGGCTCAGGTGCCGGGCGCTGCCCATGGCCAGGCTCCAGCCGTAGCCGCCATGCGCGGTGTTGAGCCAGATGCCGGGCAGGCCGCTCGGGCCTATCACCGGCAGGCCGTCGGGCATGCTCAGGCGCGTGCCTTGCCAGTGCTGCAGCGTGGATTCGGCGCGCTGGATGCTGCCGGGAAACAGCTCCAGCAGCTCAGTGATCAGGTAGTGGCCGGCCTGGCCGCTGCGCTCGCCGCCGGCAGCATGGCCGAGCTGCGCGCCGCCGCTGATGCGCAGCCGGTTGCCCAGGCGGGTGAGGACGAAGCCGCGCTCCAGGTCGACGACGGCGCCGCGCGGCGCCAGGGTTTCCTCCGCGATCGGGGCGCTGATGGTGAAGCCCTCGACCGCGGCGGCCGGCAGCCGCAGGCCGTGGGGCTGCAGCAGCGCCTGGGCCTGCGCGCCGGCGCAGATCACCGCGCCATCGAAGCTGGCGCTGGCGCCGCCCTGGCTGTGCAGCTGCACGCCCGCCGCGCCGGGCTGCAGCGCGGCGATCTGCTGCCCGGGGCGAAAGTCCAGCCCGAGCGGCTGCAGCGCCTGCAGCAGGCCCTGGGCAAAGAGGCGGCCATTGCCGGACCAGGCCTGCGGCAGGTGCAGCGCGCCGCTGAGGGCGGCATCCGATGCCAGCCCCGGCTCGCGCTGGCGGGCCTGCGCGGGCGTGAGCTGCTGGTAGTCGATATGCGCGGCCGACAGGCGCCGGGTCAGCTCGTACAGCGCGGCGGCGCTCGGCTCCTTGCGCAGTGGCAGCAGCCACGACTGGGTGAACTGGCCGGGCAGCTCGAAGCGCTCCAGCGCCTGCTGCATGCGCTGCATGCTCAAGGTCTCCAGCGCCTGCAGCGCGGGCAGGGCGTCCTGGGCGCAGCCCAGCCGGGCCTGGCGGCGGTATTTGCGGCCCCAGCGGGCGGCGGCGGAAAGTGGCGAGCCCTTGATGTCCAGCGCCGCGAAGTCGGCTCGCGCCAGGCCGAGCTGCAGCGCGTCGGCGAACGCGGCCGCGCCCCAGGGATTGGCCATGCAGGGCCACAGCAGGCCGGCCTGGGCGAAGCTGGCCTCCTCGGCGACGGTGCGATGCCGCTCGTACAGGGTGACCTGGTGGCCGTGCTCCAGCAGCTCGAAAGCCGTGGCTACGCCGACGATCCCGGCACCGATGACCGCTAATTTCATGAATGCACGCAGCGATGTGGGGGCTGCAGGCCGCCAGGGGCCCGAGCCTGTTGGAGGCTGTGTTGGAGGCCTTGATTGTGCCTGTGTTTCAGGGCCGCCCGGATGAAGGCCGTGGCTTGCCTGCCACGCCGCGCAGGCCGGGGGGAAACGGGGACGGATCGGGCGCGGCCCGATCGGGCTGCCTGGCATATGCTAGAATCCGCGGGTTTTGCCTAGTAGGCCTTTGTTGGCCGCTATGCAAAACACAGGCCAGGACTGGGTTTCACCGGTTCTGGAAATCGCAAACCCGGTCAGCAAGGTGTTGCGTCCATGCTCGCTGCCAGCAAGGCAGGGCGGGCCTGGGCGCGATGGACGGCCGGGATTTTAGACCTAACCTTCGGAGAAGAATATGTCCGTAACTATGCGCGAGATGCTGGAAGCCGGCGTCCACTTTGGCCACCAGACCCGTTTCTGGAACCCCAAGATGGGTCCCTACATCTTCGGCAGCCGCAACAAGATCCACATCATCAACCTGGAAAAGTCGCTGCCGCTGTTCCAGGACGCCCAGAAGTTCGTGAAGCAGCTGGCTGCCAACCGCGGCACCATCCTGATGGTGGGCACCAAGCGCCAGGCGCGCGAGCTGCTGGCCGCCGAGGCGCAGCGCGCCGGCGTGCCCTACGTCGACCAGCGCTGGCTGGGCGGCATGCTGACCAACTTCAAGACCGTCAAGACCTCGATCAAGCGCCTGAAGGACATGAAGGCCCAGCAGGAAGCCGGCCTGGAGTCCATGAGCAAGAAAGAGCAACTGATGTTCTCCCGCGAGCTGGCCAAGCTTGAGAAGGACATCGGCGGCATCCAGGACATGAACGCGCTGCCCGATGCGATCTTCGTGATCGACGTGGGCTACCACAAGATCGCCGTGGCCGAAGCCAAGAAGCTGGGCATTCCGCTGATCGGCGTGGTGGACACCAACCACAACCCCGAGGGCATCGACTACGTGATCCCCGGCAACGACGACTCGGCCAAGGCGGTTGAGCTGTACGCCCGCGGCATCGCCGACGCCATCATCGACGGCCGCGAGAACGCGGTGGCCGAAGTGGTCAAGGCCGTGTCCGAAGGCGGCGACGAGTTCGTCGAAGTGGAAGATTCCGCTGCCTGATTCCGAGGCCTGCCCAACGACTCCATCGCGATTGACAGCGAAACCGATCGCGACGAAAAAGCGGGGCTCCTGGTTAGCCCCCTTTTTTTTACCTACAACCCCATAACCTGATCGACTGAATACGGAGAATCAAAATGGCTGCAATTACCGCAAGCATGGTGGCTGAACTGCGCGCAAAGACCGACGCGCCGATGATGGAATGCAAGAAGGCCCTGACCGAGGCCGAGGGTGATCTGGCCAAGGCCGAAGAGCTGCTGCGCGTCAAGCTCGGCACCAAGGCTGGCAAGGCCGCCTCGCGCGTGACCGCCGAAGGCGTGATCGCCGCCTTCGTCGAAGGCCAGACCGGCGCGATGATCGAAGTCAACAGCGAAACCGACTTCGTGAGCAAGAACGACAGCTTCATCGCCATGGCCAACGCCGCCGCCAAGCTGATCGCCCAGCACAACCCCGCCGACGTCGCGGCCCTGGGTGCGCTGGCCTACGAGCAAGACAGCTTCGGCCCCACGCTGGAAGATGTGCGCAAGGGCCTGATCGGCAAGATCGGCGAGAACATGTCGTTCCGCCGCTTCAAGCGCTTCAGCGGCTCTGACCTGGCCTTGTACCTGCACGGCACCCGCATCGGCGTGGTGGTCGAGTACGCCGGTGACGCCACCGCCGCCAAGGACGTGGCCATGCACGTGGCCGCGATGAAGCCGGTGGCGCTCGCCTCCAGCGACGTGCCCGCCGAGCTGATCGAGAAGGAGCGCAGCGTGGCCCAGGCCAAGGCCGAAGAGTCCGGCAAGCCCGCCGACATCGCCGCCAAGATGGTGGAAGGCTCGGTGCAGAAGTACCTGAAGGAAGTCTCGCTGAACAACCAGGTGTTCGTGAAGGCCGCCGACGGCAAGCAGACCGTGGAGCAGATGCTCAAGGCCGCCAATACCCAGGTCAAGGGCTTCACGCTGTACGTCGTGGGCGAGGGCATCGAGAAGAAGGTGGACGACTTCGCCGCCGAAGTGGCCGCCCAGGTGGCAGCCGCCAAGGGCAACTAAGCATCGGCCCTTTTCCGATCCCGCACCGATTCCACGCCTCGCACCTTTTCATCACCAACCGGAGAACCACCATGTCCACTGCACCAGCCCATAAACGTATTTTGCTCAAGCTGTCGGGCGAGGCGTTGATGGGCGATGATGCCTTCGGCATCAACCGCGCAACCATCGTGCGCATGGTGGAGGAGATCGCCGAGGTCACCCGCCTGGGGGTGGAGATCGCGGTGGTGATCGGTGGCGGCAACATCTTCCGGGGCGTGGCCGGTGGATCGGTGGGCATGGATCGCGCCACGGCCGACTACATGGGCATGCTGGCGACGGTGATGAACGCGCTGGCGCTGGCCGACGCGATGGACAAGCAGGGCCTGACCGCGCGCGTGATGTCGGCCATCGGCATCGAGCAGGTGGTCGAGCCCTATGTGCGCCCCAAGGCCCTGCAATACCTCGAAGAGGGCAAGGTCGTGGTGTTCGCGGCGGGCACGGGCAATCCGTTCTTCACCACCGACACCGCGGCCGCGCTGCGCGGCGCCGAGATCGGCGCGCAGATCGTGCTCAAGGCCACCAAGGTGGACGGCGTGTACACCGCCGACCCGATGAAGGACCCGGCCGCCACGCGCTACAGCAAGCTGAGCTTCGACGAGGCCATGAGCCGCAACCTCGGCATCATGGACGCGACCGCGTTCGCGCTGTGCCGCGACCAGAAGCTGCCTATCCGCGTGTTCTCGATCGTCAAGAGCGGCGCGCTCAAGCGCGTGGTGATGGGCGAGGACGAAGGTACGCTGGTGTATGCCTGACCAGGCATCCGTGACAGGAGTGAAAGAATGACAATCGCCGAAATCAAGAAAACCATCGAAGGCAAGATGGACCAATCGATTGCCGCGTTCAGGAACAATCTGACCAAGATCCGCACCGGGCGCGCCAACCCCGCGCTGCTGGACACCATCCATGTCGAGTACTACGGCTCGATGGTGCCGCTGTCGCAGGTGGCCAACGTGTCGCTGCTCGACAGCCGCACGATCAGCGTGCAGCCCTGGGAAAAGAACATGGGCGCGAAGATCGAGAAGGCCATCCGCGAAAGCGAGCTGGGCCTGAACCCGGCCTCGCTGGGCGATCTGATCCGCGTGCCCATGCCGCCGATGAGCGAAGAGCGCCGCAAGGAGATGACCAAGCTGGTGCGCAACGAAGGCGAGGGCGCCAAGGTGGCCATCCGCAACCTGCGCCGCGACGCCAACGACTCGGTCAAGAAGCTGGTCAAGGACAAGCTCGCCTCCGAGGACGACCAAAAGCGCGCCGAAGCCGACGTGCAGAAGGTGACCGACAAGCACATCGCTCTGATCGACCAGCTGGTGGCCGAGAAAGAGCAAGACATCATGGCGGTCTGAGCCTGGTGGCTGGATGACGAGCAAGCACGCAGCCGACGCGAATCCGCGGCACATCGCCATCGTGATGGACGGCAACGGCCGCTGGGCCAAGCGCCGCTTCCTGCCGCGCCTGGCCGGCCACCGGCAGGGCGTGGAATCGCTGCGCCGCTGCGCCCAGGCCTGCGCCGAGCGCGGCGTGGCCGCGCTGACCGTGTTCGCCTTCTCGTCCGAGAACTGGAATCGCCCGGCCGACGAGGTCAGCGGCCTGATGGAGCTGCTGGCCGGCGCGCTTGCCAAGGAAGTCCCCAAGCTGGCGCGCGATGGCATCCGCCTGTACTTCATCGGCAACCGCGAGTCGCTCTCGGCCAAGGTGCAAAAAGGCCTGGCCGAGGCCGAGGCGGCCACCGCGCAGAACCGGCGCATGGTGCTGAACGTGTGCTTCAACTACGGCGGCCGCTGGGACATCGCCCAGGCCGCGGCCCGGCTGGCCGCCAGCGGCACGCCGATCACCGAGGCAGCGCTGCACGGCGCGATGGCGCTGGCCCATGTGCCCGATCCGGATTTGCTGATCCGCACCGGCGGCGAGATGCGCATCAGCAACTTCCTGCTGTGGCAGGCGGCCTATTGCGAACTGTATTTCAGCGACAAGTGGTGGCCCGACTTCGACGAGGCCGCGCTCGACGAGGCGCTGCAGGCCTATCGCGGCCGCGAGCGGCGCTTCGGCAAGACCTCCGAGCAGGTGCAACAATCCTGATCCAGGCCGGCCGCTGGCAGCCATATGAAAAAGTGAGCTGCTGGCGCTTTGTTGCAAACGATTTCAGATGGTTTTATATCTGAAAATATTATCTAGACTGCGCTAGCAGCTATGTTTTTTGAATAGGAGAACCGCATGCTCAAACAGCGCGTCATCACCGCCTTGGTTCTCCTGGCCGTGCTGATCCCGGCGCTGCTGGCGCCCGCCGCCTGGCCGTTTGCCTTGCTGATGCTGCTGGCCATGGGCGCCGCGGCCTGGGAATGGGCGCGGCTCAACGGCCTGCAGGGCGCCGGTGGCTGGCTGCTGGCCGCGGCCTGCGTGGCGCTGTGCCTTGCCTCGTGGGCGCTGGGCCTGCCCGAGCGGCGCCTGCCCGGCCTGTGGCTCGCGGGCGGCGGCGCCTGGGTGCTGGCCGCGGCCGCGCTGCTGCGCGGCGGCGTGCCGGGCTGGCCCGCCATTGCCCGGCCGCTGCGGCTGGTGGCCGGCGTGCTGGCGCTGTGGCTGGCCTGGCTGGCGGTGACGCAGGCCAGGCTGATCGGCGTCAACTTCCTGCTGTCGGTGTTCGCGCTGGTCTGGACGGCCGACATCGCGGCGTATTTCGCGGGCCGGGCCTTTGGCCTCAAGTTCACCCAGGGCAAGCTCGCGCCCGCCATCAGCCCCGGCAAGAGCTGGGAGGGCGTGTGGGGCGGCGCCTGCGGCGTGCTGCTGCTGGCGGCCGTGTGGATCGCGCTCGATGCGCAGCAGGCCGTGGCCGTGCCCAGCTTCTACACCCGGCTGTTCGCGCACTCGTGGTGGCTGCTGGTGGTGGCGCTGGTGTTCATGACCGCGATGAGCGTGGCCGGCGACCTGGTGGAGTCGCTGGTCAAGCGCAGCGCGGGCATGAAGGACAGCAGCCAGCTGCTGCCCGGCCATGGCGGCGTGCTCGACCGCATCGATGCGCTGCTGCCCACGCTGCCGCTGGCGATGATGATCACGCAGCTGTTGCCCGCGTAAACAGGCTCTAAGGTTTCAAGCTATGACATTGCAAGTCACCGTGCTGGGCTCGACCGGCTCCATCGGCGTCAACACGCTGGACGTGATTGCCCGCCACCCCGGCCGCTACCAGGTGTTCGCGCTCTCCGCCAACAGCCGGGCGGACGACATGCTGGCGCAGTGCCTGCGCTTTGCGCCGCGCTACGCGGTGATGGCCGATCCGGCCCAGGCGCGCCTGCTGGCCGCGCGCCTGAAGGAAGCCGGCGCCGCCACCACGGTGGTGGACACGCCCGATGCGCTCGAATGGATTGCCGCGCACCCCGAGGTCGATGCAGTGATGGCCGCCATTGTCGGCGCCGCCGGCCTGCGCCCCAGCCTGGCCGCGGCGCGCGCCGGCAAGCGCCTGATGCTGGCCAACAAGGAGGCGCTGGTCGTCGGCGGCCAGCTCTTCATGGATGCAGTCAGGCAGGGCGGCGCCACGCTGCTGCCCATCGACAGCGAGCATTCGGCGATCTTCCAGTGCCTGCCCGAAGACCCGGCCAGCTGGCCCGGGCGCGTGGACCATATCGTGCTGACCGCCTCGGGCGGGCCCTTTCGCACGCGCGATCCGGCCACGCTGGCGGCGGTAACGCCGCAGCAGGCCTGCAACCACCCCAATTTCGCGATGGGCCGCAAGATCTCGATCGACTCGGCCACCATGATGAACAAGGCGCTCGAAGTGATCGAGGCGCGCTGGCTGTTCGGCCTGCCGCCCGACAAGATCCGCGTGGTCATCCATCCGCAGCAGATCATCCACTCGATGGTGCAGTTCAACGACGCCTCGATGCTGGCGCAGCTGGGCACGCCCGACATGCGCGTGCCCATCGCCTGCGGCCTGGCCTGGCCCGAGCGCATCGCCAGCGGCGCGCCGGCGCTGGACTTCGCGGCGCTGGCCGCGCTCACCTTCGAGGAGGCCGATGCGCGGCGCTTTCCGGGGCTGCACCTGTCGTGGCAGGCGCTGCGCGCGCCCGAGGGCACGACCACCGTGCTCAACGCGGCCAACGAGATCGCGGTGGCCGGCTTTCTGGACGGCGCGATCCGCTTCGACCAGATCCACCGCGTCAACGACAGCCTGCTCGGCCAGGTGCAACCAAACGGCGTGGATTCGATCGAAGGCCTGCTGGCGCTGGATGGCGAGGTGCGCAGCCGCGCCCGGGCGCTGATCCGCACGCTGGGCGCCTGATACCACCCTCAATTTCCGGGAGGCTTGGATGTTGACCCTGATTGCCTTTGTCGTCGCGCTGGCGATCCTGATCGCGGTGCATGAATACGGCCACTACCGCGTGGCCGTGGCCTGCGGCGTGAAGGTGCTGCGCTTTTCGATCGGCTTCGGCAAGCCGCTGTGGCGCTGGCAAAGGCCGGGCTCGCCCACCGAGTTCGTGGTCAGCGCCATACCGCTGGGCGGCTATGTGCGCATGCTCGACGAGCGCGAGGAGCCGGTCGAGCCCGGTGAGCGCCACCTGGCCTTCAACAACCGGCCGCTGGGCGCGCGCGCGGCCATCGTCGCCGCCGGGCCGGTGGCCAACCTGCTGCTGGCGGTGCTGCTGTTCGCCGGCGTCAACTGGATCGGCGTGCAGGAGCCCACCGCGGTGCTGGGCGCGCCCGCCGAGCAAAGCCTGGCTTACGAGGCCGGGCTGCGCGGTGGCGAGGAGGTGCAGTCGGTCTCCCGCGACGACGGCGAGCCCGGCGAGGCCACGCCGGTGCGCTCGCTCGACGACCTGCGCTGGCTGCTGACCCAGGCCGCGCTCGATGGGCAGGACGTCTACCTCAACATCAAGACCCGGGCCGTAGGCGGCGAAAAGCCCTACCGGCTGCGCCTGTCGGCGCTGCAGCCCGAGGATGCCGATGCCAAGCTCATGGAGCGCATCGGCGTGGCGCTGCCCTGGTCGGCGCCGGTGCTCGGCCAGGTGGAGCCGGGTGAGGCCGCCGCGCAGGCCGGCCTGCAAAAAGGTGATGAAGTGTTGCAGCTGGACGGGCGGCCGGTGCCCGATGCCTTCCAGCTGCGCCAGCGCATCCGCGCCTCGGGCGCGGACGGCGCGCCCAAGATGCAGGCCTGGCAGATCCGGCGCGCCGGGCAGGTGCTGGACATCGCGGTGCAGCCGCGCCCCTTCGTCGACGGCGGCGTGTCGGTTGGGCGCGTCGGCGCCTACATCGGCAGCCCGGTGGCGATGGTGCAGGTGCGCTACGGCCTGTGGGAGGGGCTGGAGAAGGGCGCGATGCGCACCTGGGAGCTGTCCTCGCTCACGCTGCGCATGCTGGGCAAGATGCTGGTGGGGCAGGCATCGCTGCAGAACATCAGCGGCCCGCTGTCGATCGCCGAGTACGCGGGTAAGTCGGCGCAAATAGGTTTTACACAATATCTCGCTTTTCTGGGGCTGCTTAGTGTTAGCCTCGGCGTGCTCAATCTGCTGCCGTTGCCGGTGCTGGATGGCGGACACCTCATGTATTATCTGTGGGAGGCGGTCACCGGAAAGCCTCCGACCGCGCAATGGCTGGAGCGCCTGCAAAAGGGCGGTATCGCCGTGCTGGTGCTGATGATGTGCGTTGCATTCTTCAACGATTTGACCCGGCTCCTCGGCTGACATTCATGGAAGTGCTGCATAATCTGCAGCGCTTGTTGCTATAAGAGATGAAATACCTCACATCGCCATCAGTTTTCCGGAGAGCGACAGCCGCTGCCGCCATGTTGTTGGTTGCCAAGCTGTCATGGGCGCTCAATCCATTCACGATCCAGGACATCCGCGTCGAAGGCCTGCAGCGCGTCGAGCCGGGCACCATCTTCGCCACCATGCCGCTGCATGTCGGCGATGACTACAACGACGAAAAGGGCTCGGCCGCGATCCGCGCGCTGTTCGCCCTGGGCCTGTTCAAGGACGTGCGCCTCGAGGCCAGCGGCAATGTGCTGGTGGTCGTCGTCGAGGAGCGCCCCACGGTGGCCAACGTCGACTTCGCCGGCACCAAGGAGTTCGACAAGGACACCTTGAAGAAGGCCATGCGCGACGTGGGCCTGACCGAGGGCCGCCCCTACGACAAGGCGCTGACCGACCGCGCCGAGCAGGAACTCAAGCGCCAGTACATCAACAAGAGCATGTACGCCGCCGACGTGGTGACCACCGTCACCCCGATCGAGCGCAACCGCGTGAACCTGACCTTCACCGTCAACGAAGGCGATGCGGCCAAGATCAAGGAGATCCACATCTCCGGCAACCACGACTTCTCCGAGTCCACGCTCAAGGACCTGTTCGACCAGGACACCGGCGGCTGGATGAGCTGGTACACCAAGAGCGACCGCTATTCGCGCTCCAAGTTCAACGCCGACCTGGAGACGCTGCGCTCGTTCTACCTGTCGCGCGGCTACCTGGAGTTCCGCATCGAGTCGACCGAGGTCTCGATCTCTCCCGACAAGGAAAGCATCTCGATCAACCTCAAGGTCCACGAGGGGCCGAAGTTCGTGGTCTCGGGCGTCAAGCTCGAAGGCAACTACCTGGACCGCGACGACGAGTTCAAGTCGCTGGTCACGATCAAGCCGGGCGAGCCCTACAACGCCGACCGCGTGACCGAGACCACCAAGGCCTTCACCGACTACTTCGGCCGCTTCGGCTATGCGTTCGCGCGGGTCGAGTCGGTGCCCGAGATCGACCGCGAGAACAACCGCGTCGAGCTGGTGCTCAAGGCCGAGCCTTCGCGCCGCGCCTACGTGCGCCGCATCAACATCGCCGGCAACAACCGCACCCGCGACGAAGTGATCCGCCGCGAAATCCGCCAGTACGAGGCTTCCTGGTACGACTCCAGCAAGATCAAGCTGTCGCGCGACCGCGTGGACCGCCTGGGCTTCTTCACCGACGTCGGCGTCGATACCCAGGAAGTGCCGGGCGCGCCCGACCAGGTCGATCTGCAGATGAACGTGGCGGAAAAGCCCACCGGCTCGCTGCAGATGGGCGTGGGCTTCTCCAGCGCGGACAAGGTGTCGCTGACCTTCGGCATCAAGCAGGAAAACGTCTTCGGCACCGGCAACTACCTCGGCATCGACGTGAACACCAGCAAGTACTACCGTACCCTGGTGGTCAGCACCACCGATCCGTACTTCACCAAGGACGGCATCTCGCGCACCTACGACCTGTACTACCGCACGGCCCGCCCGTACGATGCGCAGGGCGGCACCTACCAGATCGTGACCACCGGCGCCAGCGTGCGCTTCGGCATCCCGTTCAGCGAGGTGGACACGGTGTATTTCGGCGGTGGCCTGGAGCACACGCAGATCAAGCTGGGCACCAACATCCCGGCGGCCTACCTGGACTACTCCACCCGGTACGGCGACACCAGCATGGCCTTCCCGCTCACGATCGGCTGGTCGCGCGACAGCCGCGACAGCGCGCTGGCGCCCAACTCGGGGCGCTACCAGCGCCTGAACTCCGAGTGGTCCACCTTCGGCGACGCGCGCTACGTGCGCGCCAACTACCAGCTGCAGCAATACATCCCGCTGAACAAGCGCTACACCATCGCGCTCAACAGCGAGCTGGGCTGGGGCAAGGGCCTCAACGGCCAGCCCTTCCCGGTGTTCAAGAACTTCTTCTCGGGCGGCCTGGGCTCGGTGCGCGGCTTCGAGCAAGGCTCGCTGGGTCCGCGCGACGTGACCGGCGCCACCCTGGGTGGGCCGAAGAAGGTCACGCTCAACGGCGAATTCATCGGCCCGATGCCCGGCACCGGCAACGACCGCACCTTCCGCTGGTTCGCCTTCGTCGACGTGGGCAATGTCTACGGCGATGGTGACAAGGTGCAGTTCAGCGACATGCGGGCCTCCGCCGGCCTGGGCCTGAGCTGGATATCCCCCCTGGGCCCGCTGCGTCTGGCCTATGCGCAGCCGGTGCGCAAGTTCGCCGGCGATAAAATCCAGAAACTGCAATTCCAAATCGGAACGTCTTTCTAATGAAATCCCTTCGCTCCCCCTTCTCTCGTTCTGTCTCCCTGCTGGTCCTGACCTCGGCCATGGCATTTGGCGCGGCCGCCCAGGCGCAGGAGTTCAAGGTCGGCTTCGTGAACACCGACCGCATCTTCCGCGAGGCCAATGCGGCCAAGGCGGCGCAATCCAAGCTGGAATCCGAATTCTCCAAGCGCGAGAAAGACCTGGTGACCCAGGGCAATGCCCTGAAGACCGCCAGCGACCAGTTCGAGCGCGAGGCCCCGACGCTGTCGGAAAGCCAGCGCGTGGCGCGCCAGCGCCAGCTGGTGGACCAGGACCGCGAGTTCCAGCGCAAGCGCCGCGAATTCCAGGAAGACCTGAGCGCCCGCAAGAACGAAGAGCTGGCCCAGGTGCTGGAGCGCGCCAACCGCGTGGTCAAGCAGGTGGCCGAGTCGGACAAGTACGATGTGGTGCTGCAAGAGGCCGTCTACATCAACCCCAAGTACGACATCACCGAGAAGGTCATCAAGGCGCTGAACGGCAGCGCGGCTTCCGGCAAGTAAGCGGTTGAGAGCATTGCCGTGGGTCTGCTGCTGGGGGACATCGTCGATGCGCTGGGCGGCCGCCTGGAGCAAGGCGAACGCGGTACCGCCATTGAGCGCATAGCCTCGCTGGAGGATGCCGGGCCGGATGCCATCAGTTTTCTGAGCAACGCCAAGCTGGTGCATGCGATGCAGGCCTCGAAGGCGGCCTGCGTGGCGGTGGCGGCGGCGGCAGAGTCGGCGGCCCGGGTCCGCGGCGGCGCCTACCTGGTGGTGCCCGATCCCTACCTGTTCTTCGCCGGGCTCACGCAGCTGTGGCGCAGGCGCCATGCGATGCGGGCGGTGGCGCCGGGCATCCATCCCAGCGCGGTCGTCGAGGCGGGCGCGGTGATCGATCCCAGCGCGTCGGTCGGGCCGCTGTGCCACGTGGGCGCCGGCGCGAAGATCGGGGCCGGCAGCGTCCTTACCTCGCGGGTGACCGTAGGCGCGGACTGCGTGCTGGGCGAGCGCGTGCTGGTGCAGCCGGGCGCGGTGATCGGCGGCGACGGCTTCGGCTTCGCCAACGACCATGGCCGCTGGGTCAAGATCGAGCAGCTGGGGGCGGTGCGCATCGGCGACGATGTGGAGATCGGCGCCAACACCTGCATCGACCGGGGGGCGCTCCAGGATACGGTGATCGCCAATGGCGTGAAGATCGACAACCAGGTGCAGATCGGCCACAACGTGGAGATCGGCGAGCATTCCGCGCTGGCGGGCTGCGTGGGCATTGCGGGCAGCGCCAAAATTGGCCGGCACTGCACGGTGGGGGGGGCGGGAATGATCCTGGGACACCTCGAAATCGCCGACAATGTACACATTTCCGCGGCGACGGTGGTCAGCAGGTCGATGCCCCATGCCGGGCATTACACGGGCTTCTTCCCGGTCGACGAGAACAGTCGCTGGGAAAAGAATGCGGCAACGCTCAAGCAGTTGCATGCCTTGCGCGACCGCGTCAAGGCCCTGGAACAAACTCAGAAGAACGGCGTTGCCGAACCGAAATGATGGACATTCACCAAATTCTCAAGCTTTTGCCGCATCGCTACCCGTTTCTGTTGGTGGACCGGGTCGTGGAGATCGAGCGCGGCAAGCGCATCAAGGCCATCAAGAACGTGTCGGTGAACGAGCCGTTTTTCACCGGCCATTTCCCGGCCCGCCCGGTGATGCCCGGCGTGCTGATGCTGGAGGCGCTGGCGCAGGCCGCGGGCCTGCTGTCCTTCGACATGATGGGCGAGGCCCCGGGCGACGACAAGGTGTTCTACTTCGTCGGCATCGACGGCGCGCGCTTCAAGAAGCCGGTGGAGCCGGGCGACCAGGTGATCCTCGAGGTGGAGCTGGACCGCATCAAGGGCGGCATCTACAAATTCAAGGCCGTGGCCAGCGTGGACGGCAACGTGGCCTGCGAGGCCGAGATCATGTGCACCATGCGCACCGTGGCCTGATCGGCCCGGCCAGCGGTATTTGCGAGGTTCTCCCGTGAGTCTGATCCATCCCACAGCCGTGGTCGAGGCCGGCGCCCGTTTGCACGGGAGCGTCGAGGTCGGGCCCTACGCGGTGGTGGGGGCGCAGGTGGAGATCGGCGCGCGCTGCCGCATCGGTGCGCATTGCGTGCTGTCGGGCCACACCAGCATCGGCGAGGACAACCAGATCTTCTCGCATGCCGCCATCGGCGGCGCGCCGCAGGACAAGAAGTACGCCGGCGAGCCGACCCGCCTGGTCATCGGCCACCGCAACACCATCCGCGAGTTCTGCACCATCAACCTCGGCACGGTGCAGGATGCCGGTGTCACCCGCATCGGCGACGACAACTGGATCATGGCCTATGTGCACATCGCCCACGACTGCGTGGTCGGCAGCCATACCGTGCTGGCCAACAACGCCACGCTGGCCGGCCATGTGCACATCGACGACCACGCGGTGATCGGCGGGCTGACCGGCATGCATCAGTTCACCCGCATCGGCGCGCATGTGATGGCGGGCTTCGGCAGCCACATCAGCCAGGACGTGCCGCCCTTCACCATGGTGGACGGCCATCCGCTGACCGTGCGCGGCCTCAACCTCGAAGGGCTGCGCCGCCGCGGCTTCGGCGCCGAGCGGCTGGCGGTCATCAAGCAGATGTACCGCCTGCTGTACCGCCAGGGCCTGACGCTGCAGGCCTCGGTCGCGGCGCTGGAAGACCTGGCCGCCACCTGCGATGCCGAGGCGCAGGCCGACGTGCAGCGCATGCTCCAATTCCTCAAGCAGTCCAGCCGTGGCATCGTTCGCTGAGGCTTTAGCCCCGAAGCCGCCGTCTGCAAGTCTTTCGCTGGCCATGGTGGCCGGCGAGGCGTCGGGCGACCTGCTGTCCAGCCTGCTGCTGCAGGGCGTGCAGTCGCGCTGGCCGCAGGTGCATGCGGTGGGCATAGGCGGCGCGGCGATGGCCGCCAAGGGCTTCGACGCCTGGTGGCCGAGCGAGCGCCTGGCGGTGCACGGCTACAGCGCCGAGCTGCTCAGGCGGCTGTGGGGCATTTTGCGCATCCGCAAGCAGCTGGTGCAGCGGCTGCAGCAGCAGCGGCCGCAGCTTTTCGTCGGCGTCGATGCACCGGACTTCAACCTCGGTGTGGAAGAACGCCTGCGCGCGGCCGGTATCAAGACCGTGCACTTCGTCTGTCCCTCGATCTGGGCCTGGCGCGCCGAGCGGGTGGAGAAGATCCGCCGCGCGGCCGACCATGTGCTGTGCATCTTCCCGTTCGAGCCCGAGCTGCTGGCGCGGCATGGCATTGCCGCCACCTATGTCGGGCATCCGCTGGCCAGCGTGATACCGCTGGCGCCGGACAAGGCCGCGGCGCGCGCCCGCCTGGGCCTGCCGGAGCAGGGCAAGGTGCTGGCGGTGCTGCCGGGCAGCCGCGCGTCGGAAGTCAACTACATCGCGCGGCCGTTCTTCGAGGCGGTGGCCCTGCTGCTGCGCCAGCGGCCGGGGCTCAAGGTGCTGGTGCCGGCGGTGCCGGCGCAGAAGGCGCGCATCGAACAGCTGGCGCAGGCCTGCGGCGTGCGCGGGCAGGTGCAGCTGCTCGATGGCCAGTCGCACACCGCGCTCGAAGCCTGCGACTGCACGCTGATCGCCAGCGGCACCGCCACGCTGGAGGCCGCGCTGTACAAGCGCCCGATGGTGATCGCCTACCACATGCACCCGATCAGCTGGCGGCTGATGCGCCGCAAGCAGCTGCAGCCCTGGGTGGGGCTGCCCAACATCCTGTGCCGCGATTTCGTGGTGCCCGAGCTGCTGCAGGACGCGGCCACGCCGCAGGCGCTGGCCGCGGCGCTGGCGCAGTGGCTGGATGCGGGTCCGCAGCGCATTGCCCAGGTGGAGCAGCGCTTTCACCAGCTTCATTTGGAACTGCGCCGGGACACCGCGCAACTGGCAGCCGATGCGCTCGAAAAAGTTCTCGCTTCCTAACCAGTCCTCGCTGCAATGGCACCCGCCGGGCCTGCTGGCGGGCGTGGACGAGGCCGGGCGCGGGCCGCTGGCCGGCCCGGTGGTGGCGGCGGCCGTCATCCTCGACGAGCGCAACCCGATCGCCGGCCTGGCCGATTCGAAGAAGCTCACCGCGCTCAGGCGCGAGCGGCTGTTCGATGAGATCCGCGCCAAGGCGCTGTGCTGCTCGATCGCCTCGGCCTCGGTGGCCGAGGTGGACCAGTTCAACATCCTGCAGGCCACCATGCTGGCCATGCAGCGCGCGGTGACGGGGCTGCGCCTGAAGCCGGTGCGCGTGCTGGTCGACGGCAACCGCCTGCCGCGCCTGGACGTGCCGGCCGAGGCCATCGTCAAGGGCGATGCGCTGGTGCCGGCCATCTCGGCCGCGTCCATCCTGGCCAAGGTCTGGCGCGACCGCTGGTGCGTGGACATCGACCGGCTCTATCCCGCCTACGGCTTCGCCGGCCACAAAGGCTATGGCACCGCGGCGCACATGCAGGCGCTGCGCCAGCACGGCCCGTGCCCTGAGCACCGGCGCTCGTTCGCGCCGGTGGCCGAATGCGCCGGCCACGGAGAGTGATCCATGCAGAACCCGGTATTCATCCAGTCGCGTGACAACGCCTTCGTCAAGGACCTGCGCCGCCTGGCCGAGGACGGCAGCGCCTACCGCCGCCAGGGCCGGGTGTGGATCGAGGGCGACCACCTGTGCCGCGCGGCCCTGGCGCGCGGGCGCAAGCCAGCCATCGGCGTCTATGCGGAATCGTTCTGGCCGCAGGCCGAGGCCCTGTATGCGCGGCATGCCGCGAAGAACGTGGTGATTGCCGACGCCATCCTGGCCGGCATCAGCAGCCTGCCTTCGGCGGCGCCGATGGGCTTCGTGCTGGAGCTGCCCGTGGAGGGCGGCGCCATCGAGCCCGGCGTGGCCACCGTGGTGCTCGACCGGGTGCAGGATGCCGGCAACGTCGGCTCCATACTGCGCAGCGCCTCGGCCTTCGGCTTCGGCCAGGTGCTGGCGCTCAAGGGCACGGCGGCGCTGTGGAGCGGCAAGGTGCTGCGCGCCGGCATGGGGGCGCATTTCGGGCTGCGCCTGGTGGAGTCGCTGCAAGAGGAGCAGCTGCAGGCCTTGTCGGTGCCGCTGGTGGTGACCAGCTCGCACCGCGGCGACTGGCTGCACCAGGCGCGGCTGCCCTGGCCCTGCGCCTGGGTCATGGGCAACGAGGGGCAGGGCGTGGCGGCAAGCCTGGAGCAGGCCGCGCAGGCCCATGTGCGCATTGCCCAGCCCGGCGGCGAGGAGTCGCTGAACGTGGCGGCCGCGGCGGCGATCTGCCTGCACACCAGCGCCTGCCAGCGCTGATCGGTATATACGCACTGCGTTTGAAAAACCTGCGCAGAGTGTCTAAATATTGCCCGGCGCTGGTGTGGCCGCGGCCCATCCACGCTACAATGAGCGGCTTTCACGTAAATCACGTCGCCCGGCCGCATCCAAACACCCCATAAAGCACAGCCCCTACGGAATGATGATCCGGGGCTCCGGGCGACCCGACACTTCTCGGAGAACCCAGTGTTTTTGTCGCAACAGGGAGCTTTCCCACCCGCCATCCTGGCGCTCGCAGACGGCACGGTCTTTATCGGCAACTCCATCGGCGCCACCGGCACCACGGTGGGTGAGGTGGTCTTCAACACCGCCATCACCGGCTACCAGGAAATCCTCACCGATCCCAGCTACTGCCAGCAGATCGTCACGCTCACCTATCCGCACATCGGCAACTACGGCATCAATGACGAGGACGTCGAGGCCGACAAAGTGCACGCCGCCGGCCTGATCATCAAGAACCTGCCGCTGCTGGCCAGCAACTTCCGCGCCACGCTCACGCTGCCCGAGTACCTGCGGCGCGAGAACACGGTGGCGATCGCCAATATCGACACCCGCAAGCTCACCCGGCTGCTGCGCAGCAAGGGTGCGCAAAATGGCGCCATCGTGGGCCTGGCGGCCGGCGAGGCGGTCACGCCCGAGGCGATCGAGCGCGCCGTGGCCGCCGCCCAGGCCGCGCCCAGCATGAAGGGGCTGGACCTGGCCAAGGTGGTGTCGGTGCAGGAGCCCTACGAGTGGCTGCAGACCGAATGGCAGCTGGCCCGCGCCGACGGCGACACACCCGGAAAGCCTGGTTACGGCAAGCTGCAGGACCACCAGTTCCATGTGGTGGCCTACGACTACGGCGTGAAGAAGAACATCTTGCGCATGCTGGCCGAGCGCGGCTGCCGCGTGACGGTGGTGCCGGCGCAGACGCCCATCGCCGAGGTCTTCAAGTACCAGCCCGATGGCATCTTCCTGTCCAACGGCCCGGGCGACCCGGAGCCTTGCGACTACGCGGTCGCCGCCGCGCGCGAAGCCATGGACAGCGGCATCCCCACCTTCGGCATCTGCCTGGGCCACCAGATCATGGCCCTGGCCGTGGGCGCCAAGACCTTCAAGATGCAAAACAGCCACCATGGCGCCAACCACCCGGTCAAGGACCTGGACAGCGGCCGTGTCTCCATCACCAGCCAGAACCACGGCTTCGCGGTGGATCTCGAATCGCTGCCCGCGAATGTGCGCGCCACGCACATCAGCCTGTTCGACGGCACGCTGCAGGGTATGGAGCGCACCGACAAGCCGGCCTTCTGCTTCCAGGGCCACCCCGAGGCATCGCCCGGCCCGCACGACGTGAGCTACCTGTTCGACCGCTTCGTGAAGCTGATGCGCAAGCACCAGCAGGCGTAACTGAGTCAAATTGGCTGCTGGTGCCCATCTATCAAGTGCTAGCAGCTATTAAATAAATAGTAGGCAAACCCATGCCAAAGCGTACAGACATCAAGAGCATCCTCATCATCGGCGCCGGCCCGATCATCATCGGCCAGGCCTGCGAGTTCGACTATTCGGGCGTGCAGGCGTGCAAGGCGCTGCGCGAGGAGGGCTACAAGGTCATCCTGATCAACAGCAACCCCGCCACGATCATGACCGACCCGGCCACGGCCGACGTCACCTATATCGAGCCCATCACCTGGCAGACGGTCGAGAAGATCATCGCCAAGGAGCGCCAGCTCAATCCCGGCGGTTTTGCCATCCTGCCCACCATGGGCGGCCAGACCGCGCTGAACTGCGCGCTGGACCTGTGGCACCACGGCGTGCTCGACAAGTACCAGGTCGAGCTGATCGGCGCCACGCCCGAGGCCATCGACAAGGCCGAGGACCGGCTGAAGTTCAAGGACGCGATGACCAAGATCGGCCTGGGCTCGGCGCGCTCGGGCATCGCCCACAGCATGGACGAGGCCTGGGAAGTGCAAAAGCGCGTCGGCTTCCCCACGGTGATCCGCCCCAGCTTCACGCTGGGCGGCACCGGCGGCGGCATCGCCTACAACACCGAAGAGTTCGAGACCATCTGCAAGCGCGGCCTGGAGGCTTCGCCCACCAACGAGCTGCTGATCGAGGAATCGCTGCTCGGCTGGAAAGAGTACGAGATGGAGGTGGTGCGCGACAAGGCGGACAACTGCATCATCGTCTGCTCCATCGAGAACCTCGACCCCATGGGCGTGCACACCGGCGACTCGATCACCGTGGCTCCGGCGCAGACGCTGACCGACAAGGAATACCAGATCATGCGCAATGCCTCGCTGGCGGTGCTGCGCGAGATCGGCGTGGACACCGGCGGCTCCAACGTGCAGTTCTCGGTGAACCCCAAGGACGGCCGCATGATCGTGATCGAGATGAACCCGCGGGTGTCGCGTTCGTCGGCGCTGGCCTCCAAGGCCACGGGCTTCCCGATCGCCAAGATCGCCGCCAAGCTGGCGGTGGGCTACACGCTGGACGAGCTCAAGAACGAGATCACCGGCGGCGCCACGCCCGCGTCGTTCGAGCCGACCATCGACTACGTGGTCACCAAGATCCCGCGCTTCGCGTTTGAGAAGTTTCCGGCCGCCGACAACCGCCTGACCACGCAGATGAAATCGGTGGGCGAGGTGATGGCCATGGGCCGCACCTTCCAGGAGTCGTTCCAGAAGGCGCTGCGCGGCCTGGAAGTCGGCGTGGACGGCATGAACGAGAAGACCCAGGACCGCGAGATCCTGGAGAAGGAACTCGGCGAGCCCGGCCCCGAGCGCATCTGGTACGTGGGCGATGCCTTCGCCGCCGGCTGGACGCTTGACGAGGTGCACGATCTCACCAAGATCGACAAGTGGTTCCTGGTGCAGATCGAGGAAATCGTCAAGATCGAGCTGGCGCTGGACAAGCACACCGAGGCCCATGTCGACAAGGCGCTGGCTGCCCTGGGCGCCGAGGAGCTGCGCACGCTCAAGCAAAAGGGCTTCTCCGACCGCCGCCTGGCCAAGCTGCTGGGCACCACCGACAAGGCGGTGCGCGAGGCGCGCCGCGCGCTGGCCGTGCGCCCGGTGTTCAAGCGCGTGGACACCTGCGCGGCCGAGTTCGCCACCAACACCGCCTACATGTACT
Source organism: Comamonas sp. FG99 (assembly GCF_057808605.1). Classification (NCBI taxonomy): domain Bacteria; kingdom Pseudomonadati; phylum Pseudomonadota; class Betaproteobacteria; order Burkholderiales; family Comamonadaceae; genus Comamonas; species Comamonas sp. FG99. The sequence goes on along the minus strand of NZ_JBMDII010000034.1, from coordinate 21,393 downwards.
CCACCTACGACGAGGAGTGCGAGGCCGAGCCCACCGACAAGAAGAAGATCATGGTGCTCGGCGGCGGTCCCAACCGCATCGGCCAGGGCATCGAGTTCGACTACTGCTGCGTGCATGCCGCGCTGGCCATGCGCGAGGACGGCTACGAGACCATCATGGTCAACTGCAACCCCGAGACCGTCTCGACCGACTACGACACCTCGGACCGCCTGTACTTCGAGCCGCTGACGCTGGAAGACGTGCTGGAGATCGTCGACAAGGAAAAGCCCGAGGGCGTGATCGTGCAGTACGGCGGCCAGACGCCGCTCAAGCTGGCGCTGGCGCTGGAGCGCGAGGGCGTGCCCATCATCGGCACCAGCCCCGACATGATCGACGCGGCCGAAGACCGCGAGCGCTTCCAGAAGCTGCTGCACGAGCTGAACCTGCGCCAGCCGCCCAATGCCACCGCCCGCACCGAAGAGGATGCGCTGGCCAAGGCCGCCGAGATCGGCTACCCGCTGGTGGTGCGCCCCAGCTACGTGCTGGGCGGGCGCGCGATGGAGATCGTGCACGAGCAGCGCGACCTGGAGCGCTACATGCGCGAGGCGGTCAAGGTGAGCAACGACTCGCCGGTGCTGCTGGACCACTTCCTCTCGAACGCCATCGAGTGCGACGTGGACTGCGTGCGCGATGCCTCGGGCCAGGTCTTCATCGGCGGCGTGATGGAGCACATCGAGCAGGCTGGCGTGCACTCGGGCGACTCGGCCTGCTCGCTGCCGCCGTACTACCTGTCCAAGGCCACGGTCGACGAGATCAAGCGCCAGACCGCCGCGATGGCCCAGGCGCTGAACGTGGTGGGCCTGATGAACGTGCAGTTCGCCATCCAGGAGCGCGACGGCAAGGACATCATCTACGTGCTCGAAGTGAATCCGCGTGCCTCGCGCACCGTGCCCTTCGTCAGCAAGGCCACCGGCATCCAGCTGGCCAAGGTGGCGGCGCGCTGCATGGCCGGACAGACCCTGGCCGAGCAGGGCGTGACCAAGGAAGTGACGCCGCCGTACTTCAGCGTCAAGGAAGCGGTGTTCCCCTTCGTCAAGTTCCCGGGCGTGGATACTATCCTCGGCCCCGAGATGAAATCCACCGGCGAGGTGATGGGCGTGGGCAAGACCTTTGGCGAAGCCTTCGTCAAGAGCCAGCTCGGCGCCGGCACCAGGCTGCCGCAAAGCGGCAAGGTGTTCCTGACGGTGAAGAACAGCGACAAGCCGCGCGCGGTCGCCATCGCCAAGGAGCTGGCCGCGATGGGCTTCACGCTGTGCGCCACGCGCGGCACCGCGGCGGCGATCGCCGAGGCCGGCGTGGCGGTGCAGACGGTGAACAAGGTCACCGAGGGCCGCCCGCACGTGGTGGACATGATCAAGAACGGCGAGATCGCCATGGTCATCAACACCGTGGAAGAGCGCCGCAATGCGATCGCCGACTCGCGCGCCATCCGCACCAGCGCGCTGCTGGCCCGCGTGACCACCTTCACCACCATCTTCGGCGCCGAGGCCGCGGTCGAGGGCCTGCGCTCCATGGACCGCCAGGACGTGTACTCGGTGCAGGAGCTGCACGCCAGCCTGGTGGCCTGACGAGCTTGGGAATGCCGGATTAATTCGGCATAATAGAAGCCGTCATCAACCGCCGCGCATTCCGCGCGGCGGTTTGCTTTTTGCTTTTGTGGAGACCGATATGGCCACGATTCCCATCACCAAGCGTGGCGCCGAAAAGCTCAAGGAAGAGCTGCAGCGCCTGAAGACCGTCGACCGCCCGGCCGTGATCGCCGCGATCGCCGAAGCGCGTTCGCATGGCGACCTGAGCGAAAACGCCGAATACGACGCGGCCAAGGACCGCCAGGGCTTCATCGAAGGCCGCATTCAGGAGGTGGAGGGCAAGCTGTCCACCGCGCAGATCATCGATCCCTCGCAGCTCGATGCCGGCGGCAAGGTGGTGTTCGGCGCCACGGTGGAGCTGGAGGACGAGGACTCGGGCGACACCGTCAAGTACCAGATCGTCGGCGAGGACGAGGCCGACCTCAAGCAGGGCCTGATCAATGTGTCCTCGCCCATCGCGCGCGCGCTGATCGGCAAGGAAGAGGGCGACACCGCCGAGGTGCAGGCCCCGGGCGGCGTGCGCCGCTACGAAGTGATTGCGGTCAGCTACCGCTGATGATGCACGGCCGCCTGCCGATTCTGGCATCCGCACTGTGGTGGGGCAGCCTCAGCACCACCGGCTTCCTGGTGGTGCCCATGCTGTTCGCGCACCTGCCCAGCCCCGCCATGGCCGGCTCCATGGCGGCCAAGCTGTTCTCCGCGCAGACCTGGGTGTCGGTGGTCTGCGGCATGCTGCTGCTGGTGTTCAGGCCCCAGCGCACGCAAACCATCGATGGCAAGGCGCAGACCGCCATCTTCCTGGTGGTCAGCGGCTTGCTGCTGGCCCTGCTGGGCGAGTTTGCGGTTGCGCCGCGCATCGTGGCGCGCGAGAACCTCAAGCTCTGGCACAGCGTGGGCAGCGCGATGTACCTGTTGCAATGGCTGTGCGCCGGCATGCTGCTGTGGCGCGCGGCGCGGCGCGAGGCGTGACGGGGCCCCTGCGGGGGCGCTTCAGTCCGCCCAGGCCTGGGCGATCCAGCGGGCCTTCTCGATATGGCGAAAGCGCCGGTTGCGCCGGCCTTCGAGCGCATCGGGCGGGTTGACCTCGCCGTGGAAGATCACGATGCGCGCGCCCGCGGGCGGCACCGGCTCCTTCCAGTAGTTGCCGGGCCAGGCGGGAATGCAGTGGTACTTGAAGCTGGGGCACCAGGCCGCGGGCCAGTACCGCAGCTTGCCCTGCTGGTGCAGGAAGTGCGAGAGGTATTCCTGCTCGTTGCGGTACCTGGCGCGCACCGCCTCGGTGTGCTGGCAAAAATAGTCCAGCACATCGGGGTGCGCGCCCAGCGTGAAGCGGTAGACCGACGAGTTGCCGACGATGCGCTCGCCAAGGCGCCAAAAGCGCGGGTAGTCGTGGATGATGAGGAATTCGCCCGGCTGGGTGAAGAACTCGTCCAGCGGCCCGACGATCACCACATCCAGGTCCAGGAACAGCGCCGTGCCGGCGAGGCCGTGCAAGTCGCGGCCGAAGGTGGCCAGCTTGGTCCAGCCGCGCTCGGGAATGCCGGGCGGCAGCTCGAGCGGCGGTATCGGCAGGCATTGCACCTCGGGCCGGATGCCGCTGGCGTCGTCGGTCAGGCAGACGAAGTTGAACTCGCCCGACAGGTGCCGGCGCACCATGGCGTACAGGCGGTTGACGTAGTGGGGGCCGTACTTGGTGCCCCATTTCATGCACAGGATGTGGCGCTGCGTCACGCGGATCAGCCCTGCTGCTTCTTGATGGATTTCTGCTTGGGCTTGGCGCGCTTGATCTGGCCGCCGGAGGTCAGGCGCTGGTTGCCCAGCACGCGCAGTTGCTTGACCTCGGGCTTGGTGCCGGCGCGGCCGTACTTGAGCACCTTCACGTCGCGCGGGCCGGGCTTGCGGTCTTCGGTGGCGGCCTTGTCCTTTTCGGGGATCGGCCGCCACAGCACCAGCAGTTTGCCGATATGCTGGATGGGGGCGGCGCCCAGCTCGTCGGCGAGCTGGTGGTAGATGGCCTCGCGCTCGGCGCGGTCGTCGCCGAAGACGCGGATCTTGATGAGGCCATGGGCGTTCAGCGCCGCGTCGATTTCCTTTTGCACGGCGGCGGTGAGCCCGCCGGCGCCGATCAGCACGACCGGATCGAGATGGTGGGCCTCGGCGCGGTGTTCGCGGCGCTGCGCGGGAGTCAGTTGAATTTGGGGCATAGGCCCGTATTATCCAGTCAATCGCCGCACGGCACCGCTTGCGCGTGCGGCGCATTCCGAGGTTTTGATGAAATCGTCCAAAAGCAAGAAAGTCAACAAGAATTGGCTGCACATGCATGTCAATGATCCCTATGTGAAAGCCGCGCAGAAAGACGGCTACCGCGCCCGCGCGGCCTACAAGCTCAAGGAGATCGACGAGCAGTTCAAGCTCATCCGCCCCGGCGACGTGGTGGTCGACCTGGGCTCCACCCCGGGCGCCTGGAGCCAGTACGTGCGCCGGCGCCTGTCGCCCGGCGGCGCGGCGGTGGGTTCATTGGACGGCGCCATCATCGCGCTGGACATCCTGCCCATGGAGGCGATCGAGGGCGTGACCTTCATCAACGGCGACTTCCGCGAAGCGCCGGTGCTGGCCCAGCTCGAAGCCGCCATGGCCGGGCGCAAGGCCGATGTAGTGGTGTCCGACATGGCGCCCAACCTGTCCGGCGTGGAATCGGTGGATGCGGTGCGCATCGCCCACCTGATCGAGCTGGCGGTGGATTTCGCGCAGCACCACCTGAAAAAGGACGGTGCCCTGGTGGTCAAGCTGTTCCACGGCAGCGGCTACTCGCAGCTGGTGCAGCTGTTTCGCGACACGTTCGAGGTGGTCAAGCCGGTCAAGCCCAAGGCCTCGCGCGACAAGTCGTCCGAGACCTTCCTGGTGGGCATGCGCCTGAAAAATGCTTGATGTGCGCCAAGCCCGGGCTTTTTGCCCTGGATTCCTGGGTGTGCACAGGGGGCAAGCCACCGCGCGGCGTCTTGAAAGTCCTAGAATGCTCCCAATATGACACAGCACGAGCCTGTGTATTTTTATTTCCCGCACGACTGGAGCCCCCTTGAACAATCAGTGGTTTTCTAAGGCCGCCGTATGGATGGTGATAGCCATGGTGCTGTTTACGGTGTTCAAGCAATTTGACAACCGTACCGGCACCACGCCGCCCCTGGCGTACTCGGACTTCTTGCAAGAGGTGCGCACCGGCCGCATCAAGAGCGCGACGCTGCAGGAAAGCCCCAGCGGCACGGTCATCGTCGCCACGACGAATGACGACCGCAAGGTCCGCACCACCGCGACCTACATGGACCGCGGCCTGGTGGGCGACCTGATCAACAACAACGTCAAGTTCGACGTGAAGGAGCGCGAAGAGGGCTCGGTGCTGCTGTCGGTGCTGATCAACTGGGCGCCGATGCTGCTGCTGATAGGCGTGTGGGTCTACTTCATGCGCCAGATGCAGGGTGGCGGCAAGGGCGGCGCCTTCAGCTTCGGCAAGAGCAAGGCGCGCATGCTCGACGAGAACAACAACACCGTCACCTTCGCCGACGTGGCCGGCTGCGACGAGGCCAAGGAAGAGGTCAAGGAGGTCGTCGACTTCCTGAAGGACCCGCACAAGTTCCAGAAGCTCGGCGGCCGCATTCCGCGCGGCCTGCTGCTGGTCGGCCCGCCGGGCACCGGCAAGACGCTGCTGGCCAAGTCCATCGCCGGCGAGGCCAAGGTGCCGTTCTTCAGCATCTCGGGCTCCGACTTCGTGGAAATGTTCGTCGGCGTGGGCGCGGCCCGCGTGCGCGACATGTTCGAGAACGCCAAGAAGAATGCGCCCTGCATCATCTTCATCGATGAAATCGATGCGGTGGGTCGCCAGCGCGGCGCCGGCCTGGGCGGCGGCAACGACGAGCGCGAGCAGACGCTGAACCAGATGCTGGTCGAGATGGACGGCTTCGAGACCAACCTCGGCGTGATCGTGGTGGCCGCGACCAACCGCCCCGACATCCTCGACGCGGCGCTGCTGCGCCCCGGCCGCTTCGACCGCCAGGTGTATGTGACGCTGCCCGACATCCGCGGCCGCGAGCAGATCCTGAACGTGCACATGCGCAAGATCCCGGTGGGCCAGGACGTGAACCCGGCCATCATCGCGCGCGGCACGCCCGGCATGTCCGGCGCCGACCTGGCCAACCTGTGCAACGAGGCCGCGCTGATGGCCGCGCGCCGCAACGCGCGCACCGTCGAGATGCAGGACTTCGAGAAGGCCAAGGACAAGATCATCATGGGCCCCGAGCGCAAGACCATGGTCATGCCCGAGGAAGAGCGCCGCAACACCGCCTACCACGAGGCCGGCCATGCGCTGATCGGCAAGCTGCTGCCCAAGTGCGATCCGGTGCACAAGGTCACCATCATCCCACGCGGCCGCGCGCTGGGCGTGACCATGAGCCTGCCCGAGAAGGACCGCTACTCCTACGACAAGGAGTACATGCTCAACCAGATCGCCATGCTGTTCGGTGGCCGCATCGCCGAGGAAGTGTTCATGAACCAGATGACCACCGGCGCTTCCAACGACTTCGAGCGGGCCACCAACCTGGCGCGCGACATGGTCATGAAGTACGGCATGAGCGAGGCGCTGGGCCCGATGGTCTATGCCGAGAACGAGGGCGAGGTGTTCCTGGGCCGCTCGGTCACCAAGACCACCAACATGAGTGAGCAGACCATGCAGAAGGTGGACGGCGAGGTGCGCCGCATCATCGACGAGCAGTATGCGCTGGCCCGCCACCTGATCGAGGAGCATGCCGACAAGATGCATGCCATGGCCAAGGCCATGCTCGAATGGGAAACCATCGATGCCGAGCAGCTCGATGACATCATGGCCGGCAAGAACCCGCGCCCGCCCAAGGACTGGACGCCGCGCAACCCGCCGCCTTCGGGCGACGGCGGCTCGGGCGGCGGCACGCCGGTGGTGGCTTCGGACCACGCGCCGACCGCAGCCTGACCGGCCAGCTTTTCCACCCAACCAACTAGGCGCTCCCCGGAGCGCCTTTTTCATAGATATGACTTATTGGCAAACCAGCCGCTTCCAGATCGATCTGCGCCGGCCGCAGATCATGGGCATCGTCAATGTCACGCCCGACTCCTTCTCGGACGGCGGCGCCTGGCCCGATCCGCGCGCCGCGCTGGCGCACGCGGAGCAACTGCTGCAGGAGGGCGCCGATATCCTGGACATCGGCGGCGAGTCCACCCGCCCGGGCAGCCCGGCGGTGCCGCTGCAGGAAGAGCTGCGCCGCGTGCTGCCGGTGCTCAAGGAGGCGGTCAAGCTCCAGGTGCCGGTCTCGGTCGATACCTACAAGCCCGAGGTGATGCAGGCCGCGCTCGATCTGGGCGCGGACATCATCAACGACATCTGGGCCCTGCGCCAGCCGGGCGCGCGGGCCGTGGTGGCGGCGCATCCGCAGTGCGGCATCTGCCTGATGCACATGCATGCCGACCCGCAGACCATGCATGTGTCGCAGATGGCGGGGCATGACGTGGTGGCGCAGGTGCTGCAGTTTCTGGAGGGCGAGGCGCAGCAGCTGCTGGCCCAGGGCGTAGCGCAGCCGCGCATCATGTTCGATGCCGGCACAGGCTTTGGCAAGACGGTGGCGCAGAATTTCGAGCTCTTGCAGCGCCATGCCGAGCTGGGCGGTACCGGCTACCCGCTGCTGGCGGGCTGGTCGCGCAAGAGCTCGCTGGGCAAGGTCACCGGCCGCCAGGTGGACGAGCGCATGCCGGCCAGCATCGCCGCCGCGGTGCTGGCGGCGGAGCGCGGCGCCGCGGTGCTGCGGGTGCACGATGTGCGCGAGACCGCCGATGCGCTGGCGGTGCTGCGCGCGATGCAGCAGCCTCACCATTCGATACCACTGTGACCGCATGCCGCAGAGTGGGACTGACACAATAGCGCCAGCTTAAAAAAAGAAGGGATAAGTTCATATGGCACGCAAATACTTTGGGACCGACGGCATCCGCGGCACCGTGGGCCAGTCGCCCATCACGCCGGACTTCGTGCTGCGCCTGGCGCATGCGGTGGGCCGCGTGCTGCGCCGCAGCGAAGAGCGCCCGACGGTGCTGATCGGCAAGGACACGCGCATCTCGGGCTACATGCTGGAAAGCGCGCTGGAGTCGGGCTTCAACTCGGCGGGCGTGGACGTGGTGCTGCTGGGCCCGCTGCCCACGCCGGGCGTGGCCTATCTCACGCGGGCGCAGCGCGCCAGCCTGGGCGTGGTGATCAGCGCCAGCCACAATCCGTTCGAGGACAACGGCATCAAGTTCTTCAGCGCCGGGGGCACCAAGCTGCCCGATGCCTGGGAGGAGTCGGTCGAGGCGGCGCTCGCCGAAGCTCCGGTGTGGGTGCCGTCCGCGGCGCTGGGCAAGGCGCGCCGGCTCGACGATGCCGCCGGCCGCTACATCGAGTTCTGCAAGAGCACCTTCGATCAGTCGCTGAGCCTGCGCGGGCTGAAGATCGTGGTCGACGCGGCCCATGGCGCGGCCTACCAGATCGCGCCCAAGGTCTTCCACGAGCTGGGCGCCGATGTGATCACCATCGGCTGCAATCCGGACGGCCTGAACATCAACCGCGAGGTGGGCGCCATCCACCCCGAGGCCCTGGTGCGCGCGGTGCGCGCCAACCAGGCCGACCTGGGCGTGGCGCTCGATGGCGATGCCGACCGGCTGCAGCTGGTCGATGCCAGCGGGCGCTTGTTCAACGGCGACGAGCTGCTGTACCTGATGGCCAGCGACCGCCTGCGCCGCGGCGAAGCGGTGCCGGGCGTGGTCGGCACGCTGATGACCAACCTGGCGGTGGAGTCCGCGCTCAAGCGCCTGGGCATACCGCTGGTGCGCGCCAAGGTGGGCGACCGCTATGTGCTCGAAGAGCTGCAGGCCCGCGGCTGGTTGCTGGGCGGCGAGGGCTCGGGCCACCTGCTGGCGCTGGACCGGCACACCACCGGCGATGGCCTGGTGAGCGCGCTGCAGGTGCTGCGCGCCTGCGTGAGCCGCCAGCAGTCGATGGCCGAGCAGCTCCAGGGCGTGGAGCTGTGCCCGCAGGTCATGGTCAACGTGCGCCTACAGCCCGGGCAGGACTGGAGCCGCAACCACCGCCTGGCCGAGCTGAGCCAGCGGATCACCGCCGACTTCAACGGCGAGGGGCGGGTGCTGATCCGCGCCAGCGGCACCGAGCCGCTGCTGCGGGTGATGGTCGAGGCGCACGATGCCGCACAGGCCAGCCGCTGCGCCGAGGCGCTGGCGGAGGCGGCGCGCGTGGGGGCCTGAGCGGGATGGCGCGCGCGCAGGCTACAGCACCACCAGGTGTTCGCTGCGCGCCCGTGGCAGCGCGCTGAGCGGGATGCGCTGGTCGAACGTCACCAGCCGACCTCCATGGTGCACCGCCAGCGCAAGCAGGTACAGATCGGTCAGCTGGCGCGGGCTGTGGATATGGTCGTGGCGAAAGAGCTTGGCGTCGAGCAGGCTGATGTCATCAGGCCAGAATGCATGAAAGCGCGTAGCGGTGGAGCGGCCCAGCATGTGGGCAATGGTGGCGAGTGGCTGCGGCTGGCCGTAGCCGGGTTGCGCCATGATGCGCAGGCAGCCGTTTTGCGTGAGTGGGCAGCTGGCCCAGCCTGGCGCAATGTTTTCCTGCAGCCAGCGCGAGGCGGTGTGGTGGTGTACATGGTCGCTGTCGTGCAGCGCGATCAGCACGTTCACATCAAGCAGCGCGCGCACTTCAAACGCCTTCCTCATCGCGCAGGCGGTCAATGAGTTCATTGCTGACGACGGCACCGCGCGGCGGCAGCGGATGGATGCCATAGGCTGCGAGCGGCTGCGCGGCATGCGGTGGTGCCGCCGGCTGCGCCGACTGCGTAAAGGCCTTGCGTGCCAGCTCGCTGATGACCTGACCCAAAGGTTTTTTTTCGCGGCGGGCCAGCTCTTTGGCGGCAAACAACACGTCATCGGCGATGTCAAGTGTAGTGCGCATGCTGAGCTCCTTTGGAAATACAGATGCTTGATGCTAACGCATCAAGCATCTGTTGGCCAGCATGCCCCGGATGCGGCATGACACGGCATTGACATGGTTTGGACAAAACCTTGTCATGCGGGCCGGGCACAGTGCGGGGCATGGTGCTGCGCCATGCCCTGCGCGGCCGGTTTTTTCCGAGGAGCGAACGAATGAACGAACTGCCCTGCCCAACGCTGCCGCTCAGCCCCAGCCATCTGCCACGGGGGTCACTTCATCGCCGTGGCGACGCGCTGGGCACGGATGTCGCTGCGCCGGCGGCTGCAGGCCTGGAGGTCACCTGGGCGCGGCACCTCGACGAGGTCCGCGAAGCGCAGCGCCTGAGGCATGAGATCTTCGTGCTGGAGATGGGCGCGCGCCTGCAGACGCCGCTGGCCGGCCACGATGTGGACCGCTTCGACGATTTCTGCGAACACCTGCTGGTGCGCGACATCGCCTCGCGCCAGGTGATCGGCACCTACCGCGTGCTCACGCCGGGCCAGGCCCTGCGCGCCGGCGGCACCTACAGCGACACCGAGTTCGAGCTGTCGTGCATCGACGCGCTGCGCCCGCGCATGGTGGAGCTGGGTCGCAGCTGCGTGCATGCCGATTTCCGCCAGGGCGGGGTGATCATGACGCTGTGGGGCGCGCTGGCGTCCTTCATGCAGCGCAACCGGCTCGATGTGATGATGGGCTGCGCCAGCATTCCAATGTGGCACAACGGCATCGTCAGCGGCGATGCGGCGGCCAGCATCTGGCGCCAGCTGCAGGGCAAGCACCAGATCTCGGCGCAGTACCGGGTGACGCCGCGCCTGCCGCTGCCGCTGGAGCAGCTCGACGACAGCCTGGAGGTGGAGCCGCCGGCGCTGATCAAGGGCTATCTGCGCGTGGGCACCGAGGTGATCGGCGCGCCCGCCTGGGACCCGGATTTCAACACCGCCGACCTGCCCATGCTGATGCAGCTCGAACGCCTGTCGCCGCGCTACCGCAAGCACTTTCTGGGGTAGGCGTCGCGGATATTCCGCAGGCGAGCCCTGGCCGCTCGCGAAGTCCTTTATAGTCAAATCGACGGCTGGCGCTTGTATCCCAAGCGCCGGCTGCTATTGAAAATGAAGGATTCCACGTGTCCACTCCCGCGATTGAACTGTTGGTGCTCAACCCCATGTCCGAGGCCCACCTGGCGCAGATCCGCCAGCATTGCGGCGTCACCTACGCGCCCCAGCCGCAGCAGCGCGCCGAGGCGATCGCGCAGCAAGGCGCGCGCTTTGCTGCCGTGCTCACCATCGGCTCCATCGGCCTGAGCGCCGCCGAGGTGGCCCAGCTGCCGGCGCTGCGCCTGGTGTGCTGCCTGGGCGCGGGCTATGAGGGACTGGCGCTTGATGCGCTGCGGGCGCGCGGCGTGGCGGTGGCCAACGGCGCCGGCACCAACGACACCAGCGTGGCCGACCATGCCTTCGGGCTGATCCTGGCGGCGATGCGCGGCTTTCGCGAGCTGGACCGGCTGGCGCGCGCGGGCGTGGACCGGTACACGCTGGCGCATCCGCCCGGCGTGTCGGGCAAGAGGCTGGGCATCCTGGGGCTGGGCCATATCGGCATGAAGATCGCGCACCGCGCCGCGGCCTTCGACATGCCGGTGGGCTACCACAACCGCCGCGAGCGCGCGGATGTGGCGCACCGCTATTTCGCCTCGGTGCCGGAGCTGGCCGCCTGGGCGGACGTGCTGGTGTGCGCCACGCCCGGCGGCGCGGCCAGCCGGCACCTGGTGGATGCGCCGGTGCTGGCCGCACTGGGGCCGCAGGGCTACCTGGTCAACATCGCCCGCGGCTCGGTGGTGGACACCGAGGCGCTGGCGCAGGCGCTGCGCACGGGCGGCATCGCCGGCGCGGGCATCGATGTCTACGAGAGCGAGCCGCAGCGGCCCGAGCCGCTGATCGAGCTGCCGAACATTCTCATCACCCCGCATGTGGCAGGCTGGTCGCCCGAGGCCACGCAGGCCAGCGTGGACCAGTTCATCGCCAACCTGAACGGCGCTTTCCACGGCGCCGGGCCGGTGTCGCCGGTCCTGCTGCAGTCATAAAAGTATAGCTTTCAGCGCTTGGTATAAAACGTTTTCAGATGGTTTTATATCTGAAACATAAGTATGGCAAGCGCTGGAAGCTATCAATTACTTGGCGCTGGCCGTCTCCCACTTGGGCTGGGCGAGCTTGAACTGGAAGACGCGCGCGGTGCGGGCCCATTGCTGTACTTCCTCGTTGAGCAGGTAGGCGGACTGCGGGTGCTGCTCGGCCCATTCGGGGCTGGCGCGCAGCGACCATTTGTCGGGTTTGGCGCGCAGCTGCAGCGAGGCGAAATCGGGCTCGCGCCGCGCATGGCACAGCAGCACCGCGAGCCGCAGGCTCAGCAGCTGCAGCGCGAATTCGTTGTCGGCCAGGTGGGGCTCGATCTTGCGCAGCTTGCCGCGCTGGCCGAGCACCAGCGCGCTCATGTGCATCAGCTCGGACTGGGTGAAGCCCGCGATGTCCGAATGCTGCAGCACATAGGCGCCGTGGTGGTGCGAGTCGTTGTGCGAGATGAGGCAGCCGATCTCGTGCAGCTCGCTGGCCCATTCGAGCAGCGGCGCGCGCAGCTGCAGCGGATCGGTGATGCCCACGTAGCGCTTGGCCTGCTCGTACAGCCGCGCGGCCGTGGCCTGCACGCGCCGGGCCTGCGGCGCATCGGCGGCAAAGCGCTGCATCAGCGCGGCGATGGTCACGCGGCGGGCGTCGTGGTGCTCCTGGTGCTGCACCATGTCGCGCAGCGCGCCCTGGCGCAGCGCGCCGTCGGCAATGCGCATCTCCTGGATCTGCAGCAGCTCGAAGATGGCGCACAGCGCGGCCACGCCGCCGCCCACCACCGCGCGGCGCTCTTCCTTGAGGCCGGGCAGGCGCAGGTTGGCGGCGTTTTGCGCCGCCAGCAGTTGCTCGCGCAGCCAATGCAGGCCGTCGCGGCGGATCAGGCCGGCGGGGTCGCCGTGCGCATGCAGCACTTCGGCAATCGCATTGGCGGTGCCGGAGGTGCCGTAGGCGGTGTCCCAGCTGCTGCGCGGAAAGCTGTTCAGCGCCTCTTCGAGCACCGCCTGGGCCGCGATCTGCGCGGTCTGCAGGCCGGCGCGGCTGAAGGCGCCATCGGGAAAATAGCGCAGCGACCACGAGACGCTGCCCACCGGGAACGAGGCCACCTGCCGGGTGCGGTAGCCCTGGCCCAGGATCAGCTCGGTGGAGCGGCCGCCGATATCGACGACCAGGCGCTTCTCGTCGGACGGCGGCAGCGAATAGGCCGCGCCCTGGTAGATCAGCCGGGCCTCTTCGGGGCCCGAGATCACGCTGATGGGGTAGCCCAGCACCTCGGAGGCGCGCGAGAGGAATTCGTCGCGGTTCACCGCCTCGCGCAGGGTCTGCGTGGCCACGGCGCGCACCTGCTGCGCGGGAAAGCCCTGCAGCCGCTCGCCGAAGCGGGCCAGGCACTCCCAGCCGCGCTGCATGGCCTCGGGCGTCAGGCGCTTTTGCTCGTCCAGCCCCGCGCCCTGGCGCACCATTTCCTTGATGTAGCGCACCCGCTCGATATGGCCCAGCGCGTAGCGCCCGATTTCGAGGCGAAAGCTGTTGGAGCCGAGATCCACGGCTGCGAGGAGGGTTCCGTCTTGCATAGAAAGCTGAAATAAAACCGAAGTCGTCGATACAGGGGGCCAGCATAGCACCGGCACCTGCGCTCGCCCATGGCGCCAGCACGCTAAATTACGACGGAATCGTGAAATCTTGATGACGGTTTGGTGCGATCCCCGAGGCTGGGCGAAAAGCCGCCAGTCTCTGGAAATGCGGCCGTGCATGTCATATGAATGTCATATAGATTCTCTACAGTCGCGGCCATTGTGTTTCATCACCGATAGGAGTTTTCATGAAACTGTCTGCGATTCGTGTTCTGGTGGCTGGCCTGATGGCAGCTGGTGCTGTCACCCACGCCATGGCCGAAGAGGCCACCGGCGCCGGCGCAAGCTTTCCGGCACCGCTGTATGCCAAGTGGGCCGCCGATTACAACAAGGCCAGCGGTGTCAAGATCAACTACCAGTCGGTGGGCTCGGGCGCCGGCATCAAGCAGATCGATGCCAAGACGGTGGACTTCGGTGCCTCCGACATGCCGCTGACCGACGACGACCTGAAGGCCAAGGGCCTGATGCAGTTCCCCACCGTGATCGGCGGCGTGATCCCGGTGGTCAACATCAAGGGTATCAAGCCCGGCGAGCTCAAGCTCAACGGCCAGGTGCTGGGCGACATCTACCTGGGCAAGATCACCAAGTGGAACGACCCCGCGATCAAGGCGCTGAACGGCTCGCTGGAGCTGCCCGATGCGGCCATCGCGCCGGTGCGCCGCGCCGACGGCTCGGGCACCACCTTCCTGTTCACCAACTACCTCAGCAAGGTCAACTCCGACTGGAAGGCCAAGGTCGGCGACGGCACCGCGGTGAACTGGCCGCTGGGCACCGGCGGCAAGGGCAACGAGGGCGTGGCCGCCTACGTGGGCCGCCTGCCCAACTCCATCGGCTATGTGGAGTACGCCTACGTCAAGCAGAACAAGATGACCTATGCGCTGCTGCAAAACGCCGCCGGCACCACCGTGGCGCCCGACGACAAGGCCTTCAAGGCCGCCGCCGCAGATGCCGACTGGAACAAGAGCTTCTACCAGGTGCTGACCAACCCCGCCGGCAAGGACGCCTGGCCGATCAGCGGCGCGACCTTCATCCTGATGCACAAGAGCCAGGACAAGCCCGCGCAGGCCACCACGGTGCTCAAGTTCTTCGATTGGGCCTACAAGAATGGCGACAAGACCGCCGACGACCTGGACTACGTGCCCATGCCCGACGGCGTGAAGGCCAGCATCGCCAAGGCCTGGGGCGAGATCAAGGATGGCTCCGGCAAGCCGGTGGCGCTAAAGTAAGCATTGCCTCTCGCAGGCCACCGGACTCGCCCGTGCGGCGGCCTTTTCCCCAACCGACGGAACACTGCAGTGTCGACCTCCTTGCCCATTCCATCCACCGCCGATCCGGGCTCCGGGCCCATCGCGCAGCAGGGGCAGCCGCCCTCGCGCCAGCCCATGATCTCCAACACCATGGCGGACAAAATCTTCGCGGCACTGGCGCGTGGCGCCGCGCTGCTGACCCTGTTCCTGCTGCTGGCCATCATGGCCTCGCTGTTCGTGGGCGCCTGGCCGGCGATTCGCGAGTACGGGCTGGGCTTTTTCCTGTCCAGCGAATGGGACCCGGTGCAGAACCGCTATGGCGGCCTGGTCATGGTCTACGGCACGCTGGCCACTTCGATCATCGCGCTGCTGATCGCGGTGCCGGTGAGCTTCGGCATCGCGCTGTTCCTGACCGAGCTGTCGCCCGTGTGGCTCAAGCGCCCGCTGGGCACGGCCATTGAACTGCTGGCCGCGGTGCCGTCCATCGTCTACGGCATGTGGGGCCTGATGGTGTTCGGCCCGCTGCTGGCCACCTATGTGCAGCAGCCGCTGCAGGCCGTTTTCGGCAACGTGCCTTTCCTGGGCGCGTTCTTCTCCGGCCCGCCGGTGGGCATCGGCATCTTCTCGGCCGGCCTGATCCTGGCGATCATGATCATCCCGTTCATCTCCTCGGTGATGCGCGATGTGTTCGAGGTCACGCCCCCGATGCTCAAGGAGTCGGCCTACGGCCTGGGTGCGACCACCTGGGAGGTGATGTTCAAGGTGGTGCTGCCCTTCACCAAGACCGGCGTGTTCGGTGGCGTCATGCTGGGCCTGGGCCGCGCCCTGGGCGAGACCATGGCGGTGACCTTCGTGATCGGCAACATGAACCAGCTCAACTCGCTGTCGATCTTCGAGGCCGCCAACAGCATCACCTCGGCGCTGGCCAACGAGTTCGCCGAGGCCGGCGAGGGCCTGCACCAGGCTTCGCTGATCTACCTGGGCCTGGCGTTGTTCTTCATCACCTTCATCGTGCTGGCCTGCTCCAAGCTGATGCTCAGCCGCCTGCAACGCGCGGAAGGAGCCCGTTCATGAATGCCAGCACCTCCGAGTCGCTGATCCAGTCCGCCGAGGCCACCAGGCTGCGCGCGGCCAAGTACAACCACCGCAAGCGCATGAACCAGGTGGCGCTGACGCTGTCGCTCGCCGCCATGGCCTTCGGCGTGTTCTGGCTGGTCTGGATCCTGTGGGAGACGCTGCGCCTGGGCTTGGGCGGCCTGTCGCTGTCGCTGTTCACCGAGATGACGCCCGCGCCCAATGAAGACGGCGGCATCGCCAATGCCATCTGGGGCTCGCTGGTGATGGTGGCGTTGGCCACCTGCATCGGCACTCCGGTCGGCGTGATGGCCGGCGTGTACCTGGCCGAATACGACAAGCGTGGCTGGCTCGCATCGACCACCCGTTTCGTCAATGACATCCTGCTGTCCGCGCCCAGCATCGTGATCGGCCTGTTCGTCTACGGCATGGTGGTGGTGCGCATGCGCAGCTTCTCGGGCCTGGCCGGGGTGGTGGCGCTGGCGCTGATCGTGATTCCGGTGGTGATCCGCACCACCGAGAACATGCTGTCGCTGGTGCCCGCCGGCCTGCGCGAAGCCGCCTATGCGCTGGGCACGCCCAAGTGGAAGGTGATCAGCATGGTGACGCTGCGCGCCGCGCGCGCCGGCGTGATCACCGGCGTGCTCTTGGCCGTGGCCCGCATCGCCGGCGAGACCGCGCCGCTGCTGTTCACCGCGCTGAACAACCAGTTCTGGAATGCCGACCTGTCCAAACCCATGGCCAGCCTGCCGGTGACCATCTTCAAGTTCGCGATGAGCCCCTACGAGAACTGGCAGTCGCTGGCCTGGGCGGGCGTGTTCCTGATCACGCTGGCGGTGCTGGGGCTGAACATCCTGGCGCGGACTTTCGCGCGCCAAAAATAATTGCTACGGATCTGACTATGCTGACGAAAACCCATATGGACAACGCCAACGCGCTGACGTCGAAGATCTCGGTGCGCGAGCTGAACTTCTACTACGGCAAGTTCCATGCGCTGAAGAACATCAACCTGGAGATCCCCGAGAAGAAGGTCACCGCCTTCATCGGCCCCTCGGGCTGCGGCAAGTCCACGCTGCTGCGCACTTTCAACCGCATGTACGAGCTGTATGCCGAGCAGCGCGCCGAGGGCCAGATCATCCTCGACGGCGAGAACCTGCTCACCAGCAAGCAGGATGTGGCGCTGATCCGCGCCAAGGTGGGCATGGTGTTCCAGAAGCCCACGCCGTTCCCGATGTCGATCTACGACAACATCGCCTTCGGCGTGAAACTGTTCGAGGACCTGAGCAAGACCGACATGGAAGAGCGCGTCGAGTGGGCGCTGCGCAAGGCCGCGCTGTGGAACGAAGTCAAGGACAAGCTGCACCAAAGCGGCTCCGGCCTGTCGGGCGGGCAGCAGCAGCGCCTGTGCATCGCGCGCGGCGTGGCCATCAAGCCCGAGGTGCTGCTGCTGGACGAGCCCTGCTCGGCGCTGGACCCGATCTCCACCGCCAAGGTGGAGGAGCTGATCGCCGAGCTCAAGGACGAGTACACCGTGGTGATCGTGACCCACAACATGCAGCAGGCCGCGCGCTGCAGCGACTTCACCGCCTACATGTACCTGGGCAGCCTGATGGAGTTCGGCGCCACCGAGCAGATGTTCTTCAAGCCGCAGCGCAAGGAGACCGAAGATTACATCACCGGCCGCTTTGGCTGATCGCCATTTCCATACCCAAGCACCACAACGCATATGACCGAAAAACATCTTTCTTCGCAGTTCGACAGCGAACTCAACAACGTCTCCACCCGGGTCATGGAGTTGGGCGGGCTGGTGGAGTCGCAGATCCAGCAGGCCATCTATGCGCTGTCGAACTTCAGCCTGGATGCGGTGGAGCGCGTGGCCGAGCTGGAGAAAAGGGTCAACCGCATGGAGGTGGACATCGACTATGAGCTGTCCTCCATCATCGCCCGGCGCCAGCCCACGGCGCGCGACCTGCGCCTGCTGATCGCATTCTCCAAGGCCACGGCCAACCTCGAACGCATGGGCGACGAGGCGCACAAGATGGCGCGCATGGTGGGCGCCATCATCGAAAGCGGCGCGGCGCGCTCGCTGCCGACCACCGACATCCGCGTGGCCGCCGAGATGGCCTCCACGCTGCTGCGCAAGGCGCTTGATGCCTTCGCCCGCCTCGACACCGCTGCGGCCGTGGCCATCCTCAAGGAGGACAACCTGATCGACGATGAGTTCGACGGCTTCGTGCGCAAGCTGGTCACCTACATGATGGAAGACCCGCGCACCATCTCGGCCAGCCTGGACCTGCTGTTCCTGGCCAAGGCGATCGAGCGCATCGGCGACCACTCCAAGAACGTGGCCGAGCTGATCATCTACCTGGTCAAGGGCATCGATGTGCGCCACACCACGATGGACGAGATCGAATCCAGCGTTCTGTAATATTTTTGATCTCCAGCGCCTGCCTGGACGGCGCTGGCAGCCATCATTTTCAAGATGAAGAAACTGCCCCGAATACTGATAGTGGAAGACGAGCCGGCGATCGCGGAGCTGATCGCGGTGAACCTGCGGCACAACGGCTGCCTGCCGATCTGGGCCGAGGACGGCGATGCGGCGCAGCGCGAGCTCCAGGCCATGGTGCCCGACGTGATCCTGCTCGACTGGATGCTGCCCGGGCAAAGCGGCCTGTCGCTGGCCCGCAAATGGCGCGCCGACAGCCGCTTCAAGGGCGTTCCCATCATCATGCTCACCGCGCGCGGCGACGAGCCCGACAAGATCGCCGGCCTGGATGCGGGCGCCGACGACTACATCACCAAGCCTTTCTCCACGCAGGAGCTGCTTGCGCGCATCCGCGCGGTGCTGCGCCGGCGCGTGCCCGAGCAGGCCAGCGACACCATCACCATCGGCGAGCTGGTGCTCGATGCGGCCACCCACCGCGTGAGCTACCAGGGCGCGCAGCTCAAGCTCGGGCCCACCGAGTTCAAGCTGCTGCACTTTCTGATGAAGCACTCGGAGCGGGTGCACACCCGCTCGCAGCTGCTCGACAAGGTCTGGGGCGACCATGTCTTCATCGAGGAGCGCACGGTGGACGTGCATGTCAAGCGCCTGCGCGAGGCGCTGGGCGCGGCCAACGTCATGGTGGAAACCGTGCGCGGCGCCGGCTACCGCGTGACCGCGCAGCCGCAGGCGGTGCAGCGGGCATAAGCCATCGCCAAGGCATTACCATTCATGTGCTGCGCCAGTCGCAGCACTTTCTTTTTGCGAGCCCGCATGCTTTTCCGAATCTCGATTTTTCTGCTGTTCCAGGCCCTGGGTGCCGCCATAGGGTGGTGGCGCGGCGGCATGGCCGGCGTCACCCTGGCGGTGCTGGTGGCGGTGTGGTGCTGGTTTCTGATGGACTTGTGGCGCGGCTCGCGGGCGATCGCCTGGCTCAAGAGCGGCGACCTGCAGGCGGCGCCGCGCATGGTCGGCCTGTGGGGCGAGGCCATCGACCGCGCGCGGCGCCTGCTGCGCCAGCTGAACAAGGGCAAGAAGGATGCGCAGGATCAGCTGCACCAGGTGCTGACCGCGCTGCAGGTATCGCCCAACGGCGTGGTGCTGCTCGATGCGCAAGGGCATATCGAATGGTGCAACCAGGTCGCGGCCGAGCATTTCGGCTTCGACCTGGAGCGCGACCGCATGCAGGCCATAGGCAACCTGGTGCGCGCACCGGAGTTCGCCAACTACCTGGCCGCCAAGGATTTCTCGCATGCCGTGCTGCTGGTGAGCCCGGTGATCCGCGCCACGAGCCCGATGAAGCTGTCGGTGCAGATGTTTCCCTACGAGGCCGGGCGCAAGCTGCTGCTGTCGCGCGACGTGACCGCCATCGAGCTGGCCGATGCGATGCGCCGCGACTTCGTGGCCAATGTGTCGCACGAGATCCGCACGCCGCTGACGGTGATGATGGGCTTCGTCGAGACCATGCAGACGCTGCCGCTGAGCGAAGAGGAGCGGGCCCACTACCTGGGCCTGATGTCCCGGCAGGCCGCGCGCATGCAAAGCCTGGTGGCGGACCTGCTCACGCTGTCGCGGCTCGAGGGCAATCCGCCGCCGCCGCTCACCGAATGGGTGCCGGCGCGCTCCCTGCTGCAGCGCTGCGCCGAGGATGCGCGTGCGCTGTCGCAGGTGCTTGCCAAGCCGGGCGAAAAGCCGCAGCTGCTGCGTTTTCCCGACGAGCCGGCGCTGGCCGCGGCCGGCGAGCTGGCCGGCGCGGGCAACGAGCTGCAAAGCGCGATGACCAACCTGGTGAGCAACGCGGTGCGCTATACGCCGGCGGGCGGCGAGATCGTGGTGAGCTACGAGCGCCTGCCCGACGGCCGCGCCTGCTTCAAGGTGGCCGACAGCGGCCCTGGCATCGCGCCCGAGCACATTCCGCGCCTGACCGAGCGCTTCTACCGCCTGGACCGCAGCCGCTCGCGCGACACCGGCGGCACCGGCCTGGGCTTGGCCATCGTCAAGCATGTGCTGCAGCGCCATGGCGCGGCGCTGCAGATCCGCAGCACGCTGGGGCGGGGCTCGGAGTTTTCCGTATGCTTTCCGGCGGCGCGGGTGCGTGCGCCGGCATGAGGCCGCACGCGCTTAGACTGCGGGCCATGCGTCTTCGAATCCGCTCCTGCTGCGCTGGACTGCTGGCACTGTGCGCCTCGGGGGCCTTTGCCCTGCCGCCCTTGGCCGATCCGGCGCTGCAGGCGTTGTACGGTGCGGCCGAGCGCGAGCTCGATCCCTTTCTGGGCACGCTGCGGCAACTGGTCGAGATCGAATCGGGCAGCCACGACATCGAGGGCCTGCAGCGCATGGCCCGGGTGGCGGCCGAGCGGTTGCGGGCCGAAGGGGGTGAGGTGCAGGTGCTGGAGGCAGACCGCATCGAGCCGCTGGCGGACGCGCCGGCCCGGGTCGGCCCGATGGTGCATGCCGTATTCCACGGCTCTGGCAGCGCCAGGATCATGCTCATCGCGCATATGGATACGGTCTACCAGAAGGGCGATCTGGCGCGCCAGCCCTACCGCATCGAAGGCGACCATGCCTATGGCCTGGGCATTGTCGACGACAAGCAGGGCGTGGCCGTGATCCTGCACCTGGTGCGCCTGCTGCGGCAGCTGGGCCAGCAGAACTTCGGGCAGCTGAGCGTGCTGCTCAATGGCGACGAGGAGATCAGCTCGCCGGGGTCGCGGCAGACGATCACGCGGCTGGCGCGGGAGCAGGATGCGGTGCTGTCCTTCGAGACCGGCGGCCGCGCCGGCACGCTGCGCCTGGGCACCAGCGGCATTGGCGCGGTCTACCTGCATGTGCGGGGCCGCGCGGCCCATGCGGGGGCCGAGCCCGATGCGGGCGTGAATGCGCTGTACGAGCTGAGCCACCAGATCATGGGCATGCGCGCGCTGTCGCAGCCCGAAACCGGCCTGGAGCTGAACTGGACGCTGGCCACCGCCGGCACCCGGCGCAATGTGATACCCGATGCCGCCGAGGCGCAGGCCGACGCGCGCGCGCTGCGGGTGGACGATTTCAACCAGCTGGAGCAGCGCTTGCAGCAGAGCATCCGGAACCAGCTGTTTGCGGACAGCCAGGTAAGCCTGCAGTTCGAGGTGCGCCGCCCGCCCTTGGAGCCCAGGGGGGGGGGGGGGGGGGGGGGGGGGGGGGGGGGGGGG
>NZ_JBMDII010000033.1:0-58195 GCF_057808605.1 Comamonas sp. FG99 | reverse complement strand
GCATGCTGGACCACCTGGGGCTGGAGCCGGTGGTGCCGGGCGCGGGCGCGCTGCTGTCGGGCGCCTATCCCAACGGCCTGGCCACCAAGGCCTGAGGAGCGCCACCATGAGCACACCTGCCAGCACCACCAGCACCTTCCTCTACGGCGGCAACGTCCATGCCAACGGCATCCGCCAGCACTATCTGCGCTACGGCGGAACCGAGGGCGAACGCGCGCAGCGCGATGCCGTCATCCTGATTCCCGGCATCACCAGCCCCGCCGTGACCTGGGGCTTCGTGGCCGAACACCTGGGCCGCCAGTTCGACACCTATGTGCTGGACGTGCGCGGGCGCGGCCTGTCGTCCTCGGGCCCGGGCCTGGACTACGGCCTCGATGCCCAGGCCGCCGACGTGGCCGCCTTCGCCCAGGCGCTGGGCCTGCAGCGCTGGGCGCTGCTCGGCCACTCCATGGGCGGGCGCATTGCCGTGCGCGCAGCGCGCAGCCAGCCGGCCGGTCTCACGCGCCTGGTCATCGTCGATCCGCCGGTCTCCGGCCCTGGCCGCCGCGCCTACCCGGCCGCCCTGCCCTGGTATGTGGACTCCATCCGCCAGGCCACGCTGGGTATGGATGCCGAGGCCATGCGCGCCTTCTGCCCCACCTGGACCGAGGAGCAGCGCCAGTTGCGCGCCCAGTGGCTGCACACCTGCCACGAGCCGGCCATCGTGCAGAGCTTCGAGGACTTCGGCCGCGACGACATCCATGCCGACCTGCCGCGCATCCCGCACCCGCTGCTGCTGGTCACGGCCGAGCGCGGCGACGTGGTGCGCAGCGAGGACGTGGCCGAGTGGCAGGGCCTGGCGCCCCAGACCAAGCATGTGCGCGTGCCCCATGCCGGCCACATGATTCCCTGGGACAACGAGGCCGGCTTCTACGCCGCCCTGGGCGATTTCCTCGGAGCGCAGGTGGACTGAATGCCCGCCAGCCGCCTTTTTCCTTTCATCGCGACACCAAGGAGACTCACATGTCCGTCAGCGATATCGATCTGATCCACGCCTGGAAGCAGGTGCTCACGCTGTCCCGGCTCGAGGCCGGCCAGACCGTCACCGTGCTCACGGGCGCCGACACGCACCCGCAGACGCTGCGCTGCGCCATCGCCGCCTCCAGCGAAATGGGGGCGCGCGTCAACCGCCTGGACCTGCCGCCCGTCAATGCCGAAAAATCCCTGAGCCGCGACTCGCTGGCCTACCTGGGCACGACGCCGCTGACCGGCAACCCCGCCGCCATCGCCGCGCTCAAGGCCAGCGACCTGGTGCTGGACCTGATGACCCTGCTGTTCTCGCCCGAGCAGCACGAGATCCTGCAGACCGGCACCAAGATCCTGCTGGCCGTGGAGCCGCCCGAGGTACTGTGCCGCCTGGTGCCCACCGAGGGCGACCGCGCGCGTGTGCAGGCGGCATCCCGGCTCATCGAGGCCGCCAGCCAGATGCACATCACCTCGGCCGCGGGCACCGACCTGCGCTGCCGGCTGGGCAGCTTCCCGGCCATCTGCGAATACGGTTTCGTGGACCAGCCCGGCCGCTGGGACCACTGGCCCAGCGGCTTCGTGCTGACCTGGCCCGACGAGGGCGAGAGCAACGGCCGCGTGGTGCTGGACCGGGGCGACATCCTGCTGCCCATGAAGGACTACGTGACCGAGCCCATCGAACTCGTCATCGAGAAGGGCTACGTCACGCGCATCGGCGGCGGCCTGCAGGCCGACATCCTCAAGGAATACATGGCATCCTACGAGGACCCCGAGGCCTATGCCGTCTCGCACATCGGCTGGGGCCTGCAGCCGCGCGCCCACTGGTCCATGCTGGCCCACTACAACAAGGAAACCCACATCGGCATGGACGCCCGTGCCTTCGAGGGCAACTTCCTGTGGTCCATGGGCCCCAACAACGAGGCCGGCGGCAGCCGCACCACGGCCTGCCACATCGACATTCCCATGCGCCATTGCTCGGTGGCGCTGGACGGAACGCCCACCGTCATCGACGGCATGGTGCAGGATGAACAAGGACTGGCGCGCGCCAAGCGCCGAAAGGACATCGCATGACCACCACACAAAGCATCCCCACCGAGGGCGTGCAGGGCGACATCTCGGCCTACGCCCGCCAGGGCTTCGGCACGCCGCTGCCGCTGAAAGCACCCTTCGGCCTGCTCATCATCGACTTCGTCAACGGCTTTGCCGACCCGGCCGTGTTCGGTGGCGGCAACATCCCCGAGGCCATCAGCCAGACGCAGCACCTGCTGGCCCACGCACGCGAGCGCGGCTGGCCCGTGGCGCACAGCCGCATCGTGTTCTCGGACGACGATGCCGACAGCAACATCTTCTGCCTGAAGGTGCCAGGCATGCTGACGCTCAAGGAAGACAGCCACCACAGCGCCATCGTGCCCGAGCTGGCCCCGGCCGCCGGCGAATACGTGGTGCGCAAGAGCACGCCCTCGGCCTTCTTCGGCACCATGCTCGCGCCCTGGCTGGCCCAGCGCGGCGTGCAGACGCTGGTGGTGGCCGGCTGCGTGACCAGCGGCTGCGTGCGCGCCAGCGTGGTCGATGCCATGCAGTCGGGCTTTCGCCCGCTGGTGGTGGCCGACTGCTGCGGCGACCGCGCCCTGGGCCCGCACGAGGCCAACCTGTTCGACATGGCGCAGAAGTACGCGGCGGTGATGCCGCTGGCCCAGGCGATTGCCGACACGGACGCACTCGCGCGCTGAGCCGCCTACATAGCCGCCCCGCATGCGAACATAAGGCCATGAACCTGCCCCAGCCCCAAGCCCTGCACGCGCAGCTGCTCACGCACGCTGGCGCCCTGCTCGTGGTGCGCCAGCCCGTGGCGCCGCCGCGCCCCGCGCCCGGCCAGCCCGGCACGGCCACCGACTATGTGCAGTCCACGCCCGAAATCTTCGTGGCCCTGCTGGCCGACGAAGGCGCGCCGCAGGGCTGGCGCGCGCTGGCCTTCAACGGCCATGTGGACCTGGGCACGGGCATACGCACGGCGCTGGCGCAGATCGTGGCGGAAGAACTGGAAGTGCCTTTGGCGCGCCTGGACATGGTGCTGGGCCACACGGCCGCCGCGCCCAACCAGGGCCCCACCATCGCCAGCGCCAGCATCCAGATCTCGGCCGTGCCGCTGCGCCGCGCCGCCGCCCAGGCGCGGGAGCAGCTGCTGGCGCTGGCCGCGCAGCGATGGAGCGTGGCGGCGGACCGGCTCCAGGCACGCGAAGGCGTGGTGCGCTTTGCCGATGGCAGCGATGCCCGCGAACTCGGCTATGGCGATCTGCTGCGCGGCCAGCAGCTGCAGCTGACACTGGCCCCGCCCGATCAGGAAGTGAAACTCAAGCCCGCCAGCGAATACCGGCTGGTCGGCCGTGGCGCGGCGCGCGTGGACATTCCCGCCAAGGCCACGGGCGAACTGAGCTTTGTCCACGATGTGCGCGTGCCCGGCATGCGCCATGGCCGGGTCATCCGCCCGCCGCACCCGGGCCGCGACGGCGGCGGCTTCATCGGCCGCTGCCTGGTGGCCGTGGACCGTGAGTCCGTGGCCCACCTGCCCGGCAAGGTACAGGTCGTCGTGGAAGGCGACTTCATCGGCGTGGTCGCCGACCGCGAGGAGCAGGCCATTGCCGCCATGCGCGCGCTGCGCGTGCAATGGCAGGCCGTACCGCCTGCGCCGAACCTGTCCGACCTTGCCTCGGCCATTCGCGCGAACCCGGCCGTGCACCGCCCGCTGGTGGATCAGGGCGATGTGGACGGCGCCTTCGCCGGCGCCGCCACCGAGCTGCGCCGCAGCTATGTCTGGCCCTACCAGATGCATGCCTCCATCGGCCCGTCCTGCGCCGTGGCCGATTTCAGCCAGGGCCGTCTCAAGCTCTGGGCCGGCACGCAAAACCCCCACATGCTGCGCACCGACCTGGACCGCCTGCTGCAACTGGGCGAGGAGCGCATCGAGATCGTGCGCCTGGAGGCGGCCGGCTGCTATGGCCGCAACTGCGCCGACGATGTCTGCGCCGACGCCGCCCTGCTGTCCATGGCCGTGGGCGCGCCCGTGCGCGTGCAGCTCACGCGCGAGCAGGAGCACCAGTGGGAGCCCAAGGGCACGGCCCAGCTCATGGATGTGAGCGCGGCCATCGACGCCAGTGGCGAGCTGCTGGCCTATGACTTTGCCGTGCGCTACCCCTCCAACGATGCGCCGCTGCTGGCCCTGCTGCTCACGGGCCGCATCCCCGGCGAGCCGCGCACGCTGGAGATGGGCGACCGCACGGCCGTGCCGCCCTACCGCTATGCCAGCCAGCGCATCACCTGCCACGACATGGCGCCCATCGTGCGCTCGTCCTGGCTGCGCGGCGTCTCGGCCCTGCCCAATTCCTTCGCCCACGACTGCATGATCGACGAGCTGGCCCATGCGGCCGGCGCCGATCCCGTGGACTACCGTGTTCGTCATCTGGACGACCCGCGCGCCGTCGAGCTGATCGAGGCCACGGCACGCCACGCAGGCTGGCAGCCAAATCAAGCAGGAAGCCGGGGCCGCCCCGGCGCAGACGGCCTGCTGCACGGGCGCGGCGTGGCCTATGCGCGCTATGTGCACAGCCGATTCCCCGGCTTCGGCGCAGCCTGGGCCGCCTGGGTCATCGACATCACCGTGGACCCCGCCAGCGGCCGCATCACGGTGCGCCGCGTGGTGGTGGGCCAGGACACGGGCATGGTGGTCAACCCCGACGGCGTGCGCCACCAGCTCCACGGCAATGTCATACAGACCTTGAGCCGCAGCCTGGTGGAGAAGGTCGCCTTCAACCACCAGGGCGTGGCCAGCCGCGAATGGGGCAGCTACCCCATCATCGGCTTCCGCGACCTGCCGCCCATCGAGGTGGTGCTGATGCCGCGCCAGGACGAGCCCCCCATGGGCGCGGGCGAATCGGCCTCGGTGCCCGGCCCGGCCGCGCTGGCCAATGCCCTGTTCGATGCCACGGGCCGGCGCTTCTACGCCGCGCCGTTCACGCCGGATGTGGTGCGCGCTGCGCTGCGGGCGCCGTGACCCGCGCTCTGCGCTGCAGCACATGCAGTCCCGCCTGCATGGTGCGGAAATGCGGATAGCAGGGGAGAGCACCATGTACCTCGGCGCGCGAGAGGTTCAGCGCGTTGGCGATGCGCGGCTCCGCGACCTCGGGGATATGGCCCAGCCTGTCCTGCAGCGCGTGCAGCAATTCGATCAAAGGGGTCCGGGCCTATAGCGTGCAGCACAATGGCCTGGCACACCGCTTCGGCCTGGCGGATATCCAGGGCCGTGCAATCCATCAATGGATTGCCGCAATACAGCCACCAAACCATGGCAACTTGATCTCCAATGCATATACTGAATATACAAGTTGAAAGGTATATTTCATGCTGTGCATCTGCGTCGTCAAAGGCCGCAACTCACGGATAGACAACATCTTGGCATTGCGATCCATGTGAAGCAATTCCTGGCCAGCCTGCCGGCGATTTGTACCTCATCCATGGCCGCCGGTGCGCGGAGCGCACAAGCAGGCCAGAAGTGATTGGAACTGAGTGTAGCTGCCATGCCGTATCTGCTCCATTACAACGTTTGCAGCCATCCCGCCCGGCGCCAGTGCGGCAGGTGCCGTTCTGATTTTTCGCGTGCCATGCACCCTGCTGAAGAAGTGTGAAGCACGAAACTCTCAATACAGCCATGGAGCCAACCCATGAGACTTACGCAACTGAAGGTACAGAATTTTTGCTGCTTTGAACAGGCGACTTTTGATTTCTCGCCTCAATTCAATCTCTACGCTGGCGTCAATGGCAGCGGCAAATCATCTCTGCTGAAGGCTGTTGCTGCCAGCTTGGCCACGCCTCTCAATGCTCTTGGCCAGGGCGTTGTTTGGCTGCATGAACAAGAGGCCAATGCTAGGCTGGCTTTGGTGGAATTGAAAGGTCGCGTGCGATACGAACGTTGCTATCCGGTGCGCCTGGAGGCAACCGGAAAAGTCAATGGTGAACTACGTGAGTGGTGGATGGAGCAGTCGGGCCCAGGGAACATGCAAAACCACTGGGAACACACCATATATTCCGCTTTGACGGATACAGTTGCAAGCGTTGCCCAAGGCGGGGCGGGTATCTTGCCCGTCGTGGTGTTTTACACCGCTGAACGCCAATGGAAGCTGGTGGGCGTGGACGCAGATGCCGCCGTACGCCAACAGGATTCACGGCTGGCCGGATACGCCGCCTGGGAAAACGCGGCATTGGATATGAAGGGATTGGAAAGTTGGGTGGTTGCCAAGTCGCTCGAGCGGTTGGAAGCTACGGCCCATGCCGGCCAAGCGTCCAGCGCTGCCCCACTAGATGAACTGGATTTGGTCAATCGGGCGGTAGTGGAGGCTGTGCCCGGCGCCAAAGGCTTGCGCTATGACATTAAATACCGCCGCCTGGTGCTCGACTGGAAAAACACTAAACCGTCCCCTTTCGAGACGCTGAGCGATGGACAACGCAGCATGGTTGCTTTGGTAGTTGATATTGCACGGCGCATGTGCTTGCTGAACCCACAGCTGGATGACGCCGTGTTGTCGAAGACGCCAGGCATCGTGCTGATTGATGAGCTGGACATGCACTTACACCCTGCATGGCAGCGACATCTACCGGGCCTGTTGAAAAAGGTTTTCCCAAGTGTGCAATTCATTGCCGCCAGTCACTCGCCACAAATCATCGGTGAATTGAAGGCATCTGAAGTCTGGCTCATGCGTGATTCCAAGATTCTCGGAAACCCAGAGCGCGCGTTGGGCTTGAGCAGCAGCGAAGTGCTGGAGGAATTGATGGAGGGTAAGGCCCGCAATGTGGAGGTTGCGTCCCAACTCGACGCCATTCGCGCCTTGCTCGATCAGGATGACATCGTTAGTGCCCAAAGTAAGCTGGCGGAACTGCGCCAAAAGGTAGGTGATATTCCCGATGTACTTGAACTGCAAGCAGCTGTCCACAGCTTGCAATGGCTCGAGGATGACCAGGTATGAAAGCCATCCTCAAGGGGAAGCAGCCAGAGGCACTGATTCGCTGGAGGGCCGAGAACGTGGCGTCACCTCAAAACCTGACCTACAGCGGTGGCGGCTTTCCAGGTGAGGCTGTGCGTAAGAGTCTGTTGGCTGAACAGTTTCATTTGTGCGCCTATACGATGCGGCAACTTCCAACAGCGGCGCATTGCCAAGCACAGAATTCAGACACACGGGCATCTTGCCATATTGAGCACATCTTGCCGCAGTGCCGCCAAGTGGCTGGCGAGGACATTGACTACCAGAACATGCTGGCCTGCTACCCGTCCAGCCAGGCCAAGACAGTGTGTAAATTTGGCGCCCACGCAAAGGCAGACTTTGACCCCAGCACAGGCGGATTCGTGTCACCGCTGGCGCCCAATGCACAAGACCACTTCCTATTGGATGAGCGCGGCCGCGTCCATGGCCTTACGACAGATGGCGTTTCTACTGCTAAGATTTTGAATCTGAACCATCCTGCCTTGATCGACGACCGTGCTGCGGTCATCCGTGGCTCGTTGCAGCCAAAGGGGAAGAAGCTAACGGCACAAGCAGCTCGCCGTCTAGCTCTGCAGGTACTGAAACCCGACGGACAGCTACGTTTACCAGCCTACTGCATAGCCGTTGCGCAAGCCGCTTTGCAACATGCCGAACGCGAAGAACGCAGAACCGCCAGGATGAAGAAAAAAGGAGATCGCGCATAACCACCTCCAGTGGTACAGGTCGCCTGCTCAAGCCCTCTTCCCAAGCTAACCCGCCAGCGCTCCCGCATGCCGCAGGCACTGCGCACGCCACTCGGCGTCCTCCTGCAACCGCAGCGCGGCCTGCAGCGCGCGTGTGGGCGCCACGCCCTGCTGGGCCATGAAGCCTATGGGCGTGACCAGCTCGGGCGAGCGCAGCGGCCGGGCCACCAGGCCCGGCATATGGCGCACCGTGGCCACCATGGCGCCGGGCAGCACGGTGGCCATGCCATCACCGCCTTCGGCCACGGCCATCACCAGGGTCAGCACCGAGTTGGTTTCCAGGGCGGGCTGCACCGCCGCCTGCACCGCGGCGAAGGCCTCGTCGATCACCGTGCGGTTGTGCATGTCGGGCGTGAGCAGGCACAGCGGCATGGCCGCCACCTCGCGCCAGGCCATGTCGGCGCCAAAGGCGAAAGGCCGGCCCTTGCCCTGCCCATCGCGGCACTCGCGGCGCAGCAGGTAATAGTGCTCCTGGTACTGGGGCCAGGACTGCAGGCGCGGGCCGCGCGCCGGCATGCGCTCGCTGTAGCCCAGGGCCAGGTCCAGCGACAGGTCTTCGAGCCCGCTCTCGATCTCGGCCGAGCTCATGGACAGCACCACGGGCGTGATGCCCGGGTGCCGCCCGCGCAGCAGGGCCGCGAAGCGCGTGAGCATGGGCATGGCGGTGGGCACGGCCGCCATGCGCAGCCGGCCCTTGAGCCGGCCGGCGCTGGCGCTCAGGTCCTGGCGCAGGCCTTCCTCGGCGCGCAGCATCGCCAGCGCGGTGGCCAGCACCTGCTCGCCCTCGGGCGTGAAGCCCGCGAACGCGCGGCCCCGGCGCACGATGACCGTGCCGAACTCCTCTTCCAGCGCGCGCAGCGCATTGGACAGCGCGGGCTGGGTGATATGGCAGGCCAGCGCCGCGCGGCCAAAGTGGCGGTGCTCGTTGAGCGCCGCCAGGTAGCGCAGCGAGGTCAGCAGGTTCATGCCCGGGGCGCCGCCAGGATCAGGTGTCCTGGCTGACGGTGATCGTCGGGAACTTGCTCGTGAAGTCCTTGGCCTTGAGCGCCACCTTCACGGCCACCTCGCGCGCCACGCGCTTGTAGATCTGCGCGGCCTCGCTGTCGGGCTCGGCCACCACGGTGGGCGTGCCGCTGTCGGCCTGCTCGCGGATCGCCAGCGACAGCGGCAGCGAGCCCAGGTAGTCCATCCGGTATTCCTCGGCCATGCGCTTGCCGCCGCCGGCGCCGAAGATGTGCTCCACATGGCCACACTGGCTGCACACGTGCACCGCCATGTTCTCGACGATACCCAGCACGGGCACGCCGACCTTCTCGAACATCTTGATGCCCTTCTTCGCGTCCAGCAGCGCGATGTCCTGCGGCGTGGTGACGATCACCGCGCCGGTGATGGGCACCCGCTGCGACAGCGTGAGCTGGATGTCGCCGGTGCCGGGCGGCATGTCCACCAGCAGGTAGTCCAGCTCCTGCCAGTTAGTCTGGCGCAGCATCTGCTCCAGCGCCTGCGTGGCCATGGGGCCGCGCCAGATCATGGCCTGGTCGGGCTCCACCAGCAGGCCGATGGACATCACCTGCAGGCCATGGCTGAGGACCGGCTCCATCGACTTGCCGTCGCTGCTCTCGGGCTTGTGGTTGGCGCCCAGCATCATGGGCTGGCTGGGGCCGTAGATGTCGGCATCCAGCACGCCCACGCGGGCGCCTTCGGCCGCCAGCGCCAGCGCCAGGTTGGCGCAGGTGGTGCTCTTGCCCACGCCACCCTTGCCCGAGGCCACCGCGATGATGTTCTTCACGCCCGGCAGCAGCTGCACGCCGCGCTGCACCGCGTGGGCCGCCACCTTGGTATGGATGGAGACCGACACGTTGTGCACGCCGTCCACCGTGCGCGCGGCGGCCACCAGCTGGCTGCGCAGCTGCGGCTCCAGGCTGCGGGCCGGGTAGCCCAGCTCCACGTCGAAGGAGACGTCGCCGCCGGCGATCTGCATGTTGCGCACGGCGCGCGTGCTCACGAAATCCTTGCCCGTGTGCGGGTCTTGTACGCTTGCCAGCGCGGCCAGCACGCTCTGTTCTGTCACTGCCATTCGATAACACTCCTGTGGGTGGAATAGTCTAGCGCCGCCATGTAGCCCCTGCGAAGCAACGACAATCGGGGGTTGTTCTCGCCAGCCCCGTCCGCCCGTGAAATTCAGAATCCCCCCCAACTCGCTCTTCGCCATCCTGCTGCGCTCCGCCTGGTGGATCAGCTTCGCCATCGCCGGCGCGATCATCGCGGTGTGCCTGGCGCTGCTGCCCAAGGACATCAAGATCGTCAGCGCCATGGGCAGCCTGCCCTTCATCGTGACCGGTGTGGTCGCGCTCAGGCGCCAGTGGCGCGAGCCCAGCGCGGCGCGCACCGAGCAGCTGCTGGCCGAGGCCGCGGCGCTGGGCAGCCGCGAATTCGGCCAGCGGCTGGCCGCCGCCTGGCGCGCCGAGGGCTACGAGGTGCAAGCCCTGGGCCAGGCCGCCACAGCGGGCGCGGACTGGGCGCTCACCCGGCAGGGCAGCACCACCTGGGTGCTGACCCGGCGCTACAAGGCCGGCACGCACGGCATCGAGCCGCTGCGCGCGCTGCAGCGGGCGGCGCAGGCCGCCGATGCCGGCAGCGCCTATGTGCTGCTGCAAGGCTCGCTGAGCGAGCAGGCCGAGCAGTTCGCCCGGCAGCAGGGCATCGTGCTGCTGCAGGACAAGGCGCTGGCGATGCTGCTGGCCAAGGCGGCCTAAGCCGCCCCTCATCCAGTTTCGCCCAAGTTCGGCTATTGTTGCGGCTATGGATTCGCTGCCGCACCACCATCCGACCACCGCGCGTACCGCCATCGTGCTCTCGGGCGGCGGCGCCCGCGCCGCCTACCAGGTGGGGGTGCTGCAGGCGCTGTCGCGGCTGCGCCGGGATGCCGGCGCGGGGCACCAGCCCACGCCGTTTCCCATTGCGGTGGGCACCTCGGCGGGCGCGATCAATGCCGCGGCGCTGGCCTGCGGCGCCGACCATTTCGGCACCGCGGTGCAGCGCCTGTCCAAGGTGTGGCGCAATTTCTCCACCCAGCAGGTCTACCGCGCCGATCCGTTCGGCGTGATGCGCAGCGGCGCGCGCTGGCTCACGCTGCTCACGCTGGGCTGGGCAATCACCCGCTGGCGCCGCACCCAGCCGCGTTCGCTGCTCGACAATGCGCCGCTGCACGAGCTGCTGCGCGAGGCGCTGCCGCTGGACAAGATCCCGCAGCTGCTGCACAGCGGCCAGCTGGCGGCGCTGGCGGTGACCGCGTCGAGCTACACCACCGGCGAGCACATCACCTTCTACGAGACCGGCCCGCACCTGCACCCCTGGTCGCGCTCGCAGCGCCGCGCGGTACAAGACCGCATCCGGCACGAGCACCTGATCGCCTCGTCGTCGATACCGTTCATCTTCCCGCCGACCGAGCTTTCCATCCATGGCGAGTTCGGCTACTTTGGCGACGGCGCGATGCGCCAGACCGCGCCGCTGGCGCCCGCGGTGCACCTGGGCGCGGAGCGCATCGTGGTCGTGGGCGTGGGCCGCTCGCACGAGATCAGCGCCTTGCCGCCGGGGCAGCGCGCGCCCTACCCTTCGCTGGCCCAGGTGGCGGGGCATGCGCTGTCCACCATCTTCCTGGATGCGCTGTCGGTGGACATAGAGCGCGCCCAGCGCATCAACCACACGCTGTCGCTGTTCACGCCCGAGCAGCAGCAGCGCAGCGCCCTGCACCCGGTGGACCTGCTGGTGTTCACCCCGTCGCGCTCGCTGGACCAGCTGGCGCTCAAGCACCTGAACGAGCTGCCGCTGCCGGTGCGCACCATGCTGGGCGCCGCCGGCGTGTCGGAGCACGGCAGCGCCAGCAGCGCCGCGCTGGCCAGCTACCTGCTGTTCGAGCCCGGCTATACCCGCGCGCTGATGGCGCTGGGCCGCGCGGATACGCTGGCGCGCAAGGACGAGGTGTGCCGCTTCTTCGGCTGGTGAACGCCGTGCGCGCCAGTTGTGCGCCAGCCACGCATGCCGCCCAGCCCGGCGGATATTGCAACCCGTTCTAGAATCACCGTTTCGCGGCGGCTCGGTGCCTGGTTCACCCCGGCCGCCCCACTCCAGCCGATTTCGCGCTTGCCTCGACCCTAGCCACCCATGTCCCAACGCCAGCTTTTCGTCACCACCGCGCTGCCATATGCCAATGGCAACTTCCACATCGGCCACATCCTCGAATACATCCAGGCCGACACCTGGGTGCGTTTCCAGCGCATGCAGGGCCATGTGGTGAACTTCGTGGGCGCGGACGACGCCCACGGCGCGCCGATCATGATCGCCGCCGAGAAGGCCGGCAAGACGCCGCAGCAGTTCGTGGCCGACATCGCCGCCGGGCGGCCGCAGTACCTCAAGGGCTTTCACATCGAGTTCGACAACTGGAGCAACACCGACAGCCCCGAGAACCACGAGCTGTCCAAGCAGATCTACCTCGATCTGAAGGCCGCCGGCCTGATCGAGACCCGCTCGATCGAGCAGTTCTTCGACCCCGAGAAGAACATGTTCCTGCCCGACCGCTTCATCAAGGGCGAATGCCCCAAGTGCCACGCCAAGGACCAGTACGGCGACAACTGCGAGGTCTGCGGCGCGGTGTATGCGCCCACCGAGCTGATCAACCCCTACTCGGCGCTGTCCGGCGCCAAGCCGGTGCTCAAGTCGTCGGAGCATTTCTTCTTCACGCTGTCCGATCCGCGCTGCGTGGAGTTCCTGCAGGAGTGGACGCAGAACGGCGAGCACGTGCAGCCCGAGGTGGCCAACAAGGTCAAGGAATGGTTCAGCGTGCGCACCAACCCCGACGGCACGACCAGCGAGGGCCTGGGCGACTGGGACATCTCGCGCGATGCGCCGTATTTCGGCATCGAGATTCCCGATGCGCCGGGCAAGTACTTCTACGTGTGGCTGGACGCGCCCATCGGCTACCTGGCCTCGCTGAAGAACCTGCTGGACAGGCGCGGCGAGGACTATGCCGCCTACATGGCCCGGCCCGACCTGGAGCAGTACCACTTCATCGGCAAGGACATCGTCACTTTCCACACGCTGTTCTGGCCGGCGATGCTCAAGTTCAGCGGCCGCAAGACGCCGACCCGGGTCTGCGTGCACGGCCACCTGACGGTGAACGGCGAGAAGATGAGCAAGAGCCGCGGCACGGGCCTTGATCCGCTCAAGTACCTGAGCCTGCAGATGAACCCCGAATGGCTGCGCTACTACCTGGCGGCCAAGCTCAACGGCAGGAACGAGGACATCGACTTCAACGCCGACGACTTCCTGCAGCGCGTGAACGCCGACCTGGTGGGCAAGTACATCAACATCGCCAGCCGCGCGGCGGGCTTCATCGCCAAGCGCTTCGAGGGCAGGCTCGGCACCATCAGTGCCGACGGGCAGACGCTGCTGCAGCATTTGCGCGGCCAGGGCGGCGCCATCGCCGACGCCTTCGAGGCGCGCGACACCGCCCGCGTGGTGCGCGAGGTGATGCTGCTGTGCGACCGCGTGAACGCCTATGTGGATGCCAACAAGCCCTGGGAGCTGGCCAAGCAGGAGGGCATGGATGCGCGCCTGCAGGACGTGTGCAGCACCTGCATCGAGGCCTTCCGCATCCTCACCCTCTACCTCAAGCCGGTGCTGCCGGCGCTGGCCGCGCAGGTGGAAGCCTTCCTGAAGGTGCCGCCGCAAAGCCTGGCCGATGCCCAGCAGCCGCTGGGCGCGGGCCACGCCATCGGCAAGTACGAGCACCTGATGCAGCGCGTCGATGCCAAGCAGCTCGAAGCCCTGTTCGAGGCCCCCGAGCCCGTGGCCGAGAAGGTCCTGCCCGGTGGCGAGGAGATTGCCGAAACCATCGGCATCGACGACTTCGCCAAGGTGGACCTGCGCATCGCCAAGATCGTGGAATGCGAGCCGGTCGAGGGTTCGACCAAGCTGCTGCGCCTGACGCTGGACGTGGGCGAAGGCAAGACACGCAATGTATTCAGCGGCATCGCCAGCATGTACCGGCCCGAGCAACTGAAAGGCAAGCTCACCGTGCTGGTGGCCAACCTCGCCCCGCGCAAGATGAAGTTCGGCGTGAGCGAAGGCATGGTGCTGGCCGCCAGCCATGCCGACGAGAAGGCCCAGCCCGGCATCTATGTGCTGGAGCCCTTCCCGGGTGCGCAGCCGGGCATGCGCATCCACTGATCCTGATGGCGCCCTCCTCCGTCCGCAAGCCTCTGCGCCTCCTGGCCGCAGGGGCTTTTTTCTGCGCGCTGCCGGGCTGCACGGTCGTCAGCGTCACGGCCGCGGCGGTGGGGGTAGCCGCCGATGTGGCGGTGGGCACGGTCAAGGTTGTCGGCAAGGGCGTGGGCAAGGCCTATGACGCCGTGACCGATGACAAGCCGGACAACAGCGGCATCTCCATCAAATACCGCGAAAGCGATCCCAACCATCCCTGGACGCCGCCCGAGCCGGCGCAAGAGCCTTGAAGGCAGCCAGGCATCGGCCTATAAATACATAGCTGCCAGCGCCGATATACAGGGGGTTTCAGATATATTTATATCTAAAACAACCATGTACAGTATGCAATAAGCTCCCTTTTTGATAGCCTGCATAGGCAGTGCGGCATATGCGGTGTACACTGCCCGGGCCATGCCACACGCGCCCATCCTGCCGCTGTCGCGCCGCAGGCGTTTCATCACCCGGCTGCACCATTGCGGCCCTCCGGCGAAGCACTGAATCCGTCCGAAGGCGTTTCAGTTTCACTTCTCCGGAGTCGATGGTGGACACCCTTTTCTCCTTTCGCCCGCGCCTGTTCGCGGCGCTACGCGGCTACGATCACACCCGCTTCCTGCAAGACCTGGGTGCCGGCCTCACCGTGGCGGTGGTCGCCCTGCCGCTGGCCATGGCCTTCGCCATCGCCTCGGGCCTCAAGCCCGAGGCGGGCCTGTTCACCGCCATCATCGCCGGCTTTGTGATCGCGCTGCTCGGCGGCAGCCGGGTGCAGATCGGCGGGCCGGCCGGCGCCTTCATCGTCATCGTCTACGACATCGTGCAGCAGTACGGCGTGGCCAACCTGATCATCGCCACCGCGCTGTCGGGCGTGCTGCTGTTCGCGATGGGCCTGTTCCGGCTGGGCACGCTGGTGCGCTTCATACCGGTGTCGGTCATCATCGGCTTCACCAACGGCATCGCGGTGCTGATCGCGCTGTCGCAGGTCAAGGACTTCCTGGGCCTCTCTATTGCCAAGATGCCGGGCGATTTCTTCGGCATCCTGGGCGCGCTGGGCAGCCATCTGTCCACGCTCAACCCCTGGGCCGCCGGCGTGGCCCTGGCCTCGCTGGCATTGGTGGTGGGCTGGCAGCACTGGCTGCCGGCATGGGGCCGCAGGCATGGCGGCGCAGAGCACTGGGCCATCCGGCTGGCGCGCGTGCCCGGCTCCATCGTCGCGCTGGTGCTGGCCACCGCGGCGGTGGCCGTGTTCGGGCTGCCGCTGGAGACCATAGGCAGCCGCTTCGGCGGCATACCGGCGGCACTGCCCGATTTGACGCTGCCGGCCTTCAGTTGGGAGTCGGCCCGCTTTCTGCTGATGCCCACCATCACGCTGGCGCTGCTGGGCGCCATCGAATCGCTGCTGTGCGCCCGCGTGGCCGACGGCATGATCGGCGACCGGCACGACCCCAACCAGGAGCTGATGGCGCAGGGCATCGCCAACTTCATCACACCCTTCTTCGGCGGCATGCCCGCCACCGGCACCATCGCGCGCACGGTGACCAATGTGAAAAGCGGCGCCACCAGCCCGGTCGCGGGCATGGTGCATGCGCTGGTGCTGCTGCTGGTGATTCTGGTGGCGGCGCCGCTGGCGGCCTCGATACCGCTGGCCACGCTGGCCGCCATCCTGATGTTCGTGGCCTGGAACATGGGCGAATGGCGCGAGTTCGCGCGGCTCAGGACCTACCGGCTGCCCTACCGCATCACGCTGGTGTCGGTGTTCCTGCTGACGGTGATCTTCGACCTGACGATCGCGGTGGAGTTCGGCATCTTCGCCGCCTGCGTGACCTTCATCTACCGCATCTCCAGCCTCTCGCGCGCCGAGCGCATCACCGCCGCCGAGCAGCCGGTGCTGGCCGGCCAGGAGGCGCAGGTGGCCGTCTGGCAGCTGTATGGCGCGGTATTCTTCGGCTCCACCAAGCTGCTGGAGTCGCTGGAAGACCGCCTGCCCGCCCGCGCCCTGGTGCTGGACCTGAAGCACGTGATCTACGTGGACTCGACCGGCGCCGAGGCGCTCGAAGGCCTGAGCCGGGTCTGCGACGCGCACCAGGTGCGGCTCGTCATCTCGGGCCTGAGCGGACAGCCGCTCGACATCGCGCGCCGCACCGGCCTGTACGCAAGGCTGCAGGCCGAGCTGCAGCCCGACGTGGCCAGCGCCTGCGCCGCCGCGGTGGCGGCCGCGCAGGCGGATCGCAGCGATGCGTGATCAGTGGTTCGACATGGGCTGGGTGCTGCCCTTGCGCACCACCTTGCCCTGGGCATCGAACACCACGGTGAAGAGCATCTTGGTGTTGGGCGGATCAATGTAGTTCCAGTCCCATTCGGCCTCGTTCTTGAGCGGGTAGCTCATGCGCTTGGCGGGCTGGCCCAGCAGCTTGCGGATCTGCTGCTGGTCCATGCCGGGCGCCACCTGCGCGAAGTACTCGGGCGCCAGCACCTGGCGCAGCCGGCTCATCTTGCCGTCCTTGCCGATGGTGATCATGTAGTTCTGCGCGCCGGCCGGCTGGCGGGTGTACTCCAGCGTATGCGAGCCATCGCCCTCGTCCCAGACCTGGTTGGGCTGGCCGAAGCGGTCGCGCACATCCTGCTCGGTGGAGACGAATTCCTCCAGCTCCTTGATGCGCTGCTGGTCGCAGCCAGCCAGAAACAGCAGCCCGGCGGCAGCCACAGCGGTCAATGCAAGCTTGGAAACAAAGGACATGGTAGGAATCGTTAAAATCACGGCCAAATCCAACTATACCTGCCTATGTCCTTCTTCCGCCGCCCCGACTACCAATCCGATGTAACGCAATTCATCAACCAGATGAAGGAGCAAAAGCCCACCGTGGAAGCCGGCCAGCGCTATGGCCGTTCGCTGCTGTGGGACAAGAACGTTGACCGCGACCTGCAGGGCGAATTCCGCGCCGCCCGCGTGCCGCAAAAGCCCTACGTCTACCAGACCGGCAACGAATAACGCCCCGGCGCTTGCCAGGCAAGCGCTGACTGGCACTTTCTTGAAAGCACGCCCCTGCCCATGCCCTCCGCAGCCGACACCGACGTGAGTGCGGCGGCGCTCGGCTGCGAGGGCGCGCCCATGCCCGAGGTGGTCGACCAGGTGGCGCTCGCGCGCCTGTACGGCGAGCCGCTGTTCGCGCTGCCGCAAGACCTGTACATTCCGCCGGATGCGCTGGAGGTCTTCCTCGAAGCCTTCGAGGGGCCGCTGGACCTGCTGCTGTACCTGATCCGCAAGCAGAACTTCAACATCCTCGACATCCCGATGCTCAGCGTCACGCGCCAGTACCTGGTGTACGTGGACGAGATCCGCAGCCGCAACCTGGAGCTGGCGGCCGAATACCTGCTGATGGCGGCGATGCTGATCGAGATCAAGTCGCGCATGCTGCTGCCGCCCAAGAAGCAGGAAGGCGGCGAAGAGGCCGAGGACCCGCGCGCCGAGCTGGTGCGGCGCCTGCTGGAATACGAGCAGATGAAGCTCGCCGCGCTGCAGCTGGGCAACCTGCCGCAGTACGGGCGCGATTTCGTCAAGGCGCAGGTGTTCATCGAACAGGCGCTGGCGCCGCGCTTTCCCGACGTGGCCATTGGCGACCTGCAGGAGGCCTGGCGCGACATCCTCAAGCGCGCCAAGCTGGTGCAGAACCACAAGATCACGCGCGAGGAGCTGTCGGTGCGCGAGTACATGAGCTCCATCCTCAAGCGGCTGCATGGCCGCCGCTTCGTGGAGTTCGAGGACATCTTCGACCCCAGCAAGGGCAGCACCGTGCTGGTGGTCACCTTCATCGCCCTGCTGGAGCTGGCCAAGGAAACGCTGATCGAGATCACCCAGGCCGAGGCCTTTGCGCCGATCTATGTGCGGCTGGCGTATACCCCGGCATAGGGCATGGAACCAGCTCAACTCGCCGGTTCGGATTGCGGCCCGCGCACCAAGCCGCCGGGCAAGGCTCCGGTGGGCTCGCCACCTTGCATGATGAGCTGGCCCGACTTCAGCGTGGCGATATAGCCTTCTGCGCGCTGGTTCAAGCGCCGCCCGCCAGCAGGCAAGTCGAAGGCCACATAGGGCGGTGGCAGGCGTAGATTCTCGAAGTCAATCAGGTTCACATCGGCCAGGTAGCCGGGCCGCAGTTGCCCACGGTCCCGCATGCCATAGATGCGTGCGGTTTCCATGGTCTGCTTCTTCACGATATGCTCCAGTGGCAGGCGGGGGCCGCGCCGGCGGTCCCGAACCCAGTGTGTGAGCAGATAGGTGGGCACACTCACATCGCAGATATAGCCGCAGTGTGCGCCGCCATCGGCCAGGCTCATCATGGTCTGCGGGTGCTGCAGCTGCGTGTACAGCTGGCTCAGGTCGTTGTAAGCGTAGTTGAAGCTGGGGAAGTAGATGATGCCCTTTCCGTGCTGCTCCATCAGCATGTCATAGGCGACCTCCAGCGGATTGCGCCCCTCGCGGCCGGCGATCGAAGCAATGCTCCGCTCCTGCTCAGGCTCATAGTCAGGCTCCGCCCCCAGCGCATACATTTTCTGAAAACTCTGTGTGAGATAGGCTAGGCGCGAATCAAACTCTGCCGACGCCATCAGGGCCTGCATGTCGGTAAGCTGCGCGCGCATCTGCGGATCGCGCAGGCGCTGCAGCTTCTCTTCCCACGGCAACGGCGCTATCTGCTTCCACAGATCGTGTGCCATGAATGGATGGATGGAGCCCTGCCAAGCCATCAGAATACCGGCCGGGCGCCCGCCTATGGCGCCATAGATGGGTACGCCGTCGCGGTGCGCCTGGTCCAGCTGAAGCAGCAGGCGGCGCCAGTTTTCCGCAGTCTGATCAGTCTGTACCAGTGCAAATGCCACGGGCAGCCGGCTCTCCTCGGCGATCTGGCGCAGCCACGGGAACTCCGTCTCCATCTGGTAGTGGTTGGACGTCATCTGGAACACCCCGTGCCCCACTTCCTTCATCGCACCGGCAATGCCCAGGATCTCATCCGGTGTGGCAAACGTACCGGGTGGAAATTTGCGCGTCTCGTACTTATGGATGAAGGTGCGCGAGGTGGAAAAGCCCAGGGCGCCCGCCTGCAGGCCCTGCCTGACCACCCGGATCATCTCGCGGATGTCGTTCGGCGTGGCCTCGTCGTGCGTGATGCCGCGCTCGCCCATCACATAGGTACGCAGGGCCGAATGCGGAATCTGCGCCCCCACGTCCAAGGCGCGCGGCATGCGCGCAAGCGTATCCAAGTACTCAGGAAAAGTCTCCCAATCCCAGCGGATGCCTTCTGACAGAACCGTGCCCGGAATATCTTCCACGCCCTCCATCACGCGAATCAGCCAGTCGCGCCGATCGGCCTTCACCGGCGCGAAACCCACGCCACAGTTGCCCATTACTACGCTGGTCACTCCATGGTTGGTGGAAGGGCTGAGGTAGGGATCCCAGG
Source organism: Comamonas sp. FG99 (assembly GCF_057808605.1). Lineage (NCBI taxonomy): Bacteria > Pseudomonadati > Pseudomonadota > Betaproteobacteria > Burkholderiales > Comamonadaceae > Comamonas > Comamonas sp. FG99. Next base: position 38,710 of record NZ_JBMDII010000033.1, on the reverse strand, counting down.
TGGCTTGGCCGTCAAAATGTGTGTGTACATCCACCCAGCCAGGTGCCACCAGCGCGCCATCGGCGTCAATTTCCTGTTTCGCAAGCCCAAGCTTGCCGCCCACGGCCGCGATCCTTCCGTCGCGTATTCCCACATCGCCGTGAAAGGCCGGCTGGCCCGTGCCATCCACGATTCGGCCGCCGCGAATTACCGTATCCAACATAGTGCTTGCACCTTTGATTGCCATGAAAGATAAGAGCTGCAGCCTATTCCAGATGGATGCCCGCAGTCTTGATGACTTCGCCCCACTTCGCGCTGTCGCTGGCCACGACGCGCGCAAACGCCGCCGCACCCGCGCCAGAGGCTTCATTGCCCTGCACTTCAATCAGCGAGAGCATTTCCCTGGAGCGCGACGCCTTGCTGAGCACCATGCTGACTTTCTCCACCAAGGCCGGCGACATCCGTCCCGGCCCGAAGACTCCCTGCCAACCCATGATGTTGATACCGTCGACGCCCTGCTCCTGGATCGTGGGCAGATCGGGTAGCACTGGGACACGCGTAGGCGTTGCCGCGCCTATGCCCTTGGCCTTACCGGCCTTGATGAGCCCTACTGCGCTGGCCGTGCCGTCGAAGTAGAGCTGCACCTCACCGGCCACCAGTGCGCGCGAAGCATCGGTCGCGCCTTTGTAGGGCACATGCAGCATCCGGGTGCCGGTGCGCATTTGCAAGAGCTCGGCATTCAGGTGAGAAGTGGAACCTGGCGAATAGCTGGCGTAGTTCAGCTTGCCCGGATTCGCCTTGGCATACGCGACAAGTTCCGCGAGATTGCTGAACGGAGCCTCGGGCGCTGCAATCAATACCGTGGCCGACTTCATCACCTGTGCCAGCGGTGTGAAATCCTTCACCGCGTCGTACGGCAGCTTGGCATAGAGATGCGGGTTCTGCGTATGCGTGATGACGATGGTGTAGAGCAACGTATGCCCGTCCGCCGCCGACCGCGCCACTTCCTGCGCTCCGATGATGGTGGAGGCGCCGGGCTTGTTCTCGATGATGACCGGGTGCCCCTTGAGCTCATCGCTCATCAGCTTGCCCAGCAGCCGCGCGGACACATCCGAGCCTGAGCCTGCAGGCAATGGCACCACGATGCGGATGGGCTTGCCGGGCTGCGGCCAGACCTCTTGCGCCCAGACGGACTCGTCGCCGTATAGGCCCAGCGCACACACGCCCAAGGCCAGGCAAGAGCGTCTTGAGAACTTTTGAACCATGCTTGTCTCCATTGGTTTTGACGGATGAACTGTCTTGATCCAGTTCAATGCAAGCGCTTGCATTGAATAATAAAGACATCCTCGCAGATATGATTCAGTAGTTACCATGAAGCCGCCGCCACATCCGTGGGCCACGCAGATCCGCGCCTATGAAAAAGATTGCCCCGTCGCAGCCTGCCAAGGCCGCCTCTCTTGCCGATGTAGCCGCCTTGGCAGGCGTCTCCACAGGCACCGTGTCACGTACCTTGAGCCGCCCGCAAATGATCAGCGAGGAGACCAAGGAGCGCGTCATGCAGGCAGTGCGCCAGTTGGGCTATGTTGTCAACGGCGCCGCGCGCACACTGGCGATGCGCCGCAGCAAGACCATAGGCGCGGTGATTTTGAAGCTGGGCAGCTCCAATTTCGCGCAGGTGGTCGAAGGCCTGGAGAGTGTGACTACGCAAAAGGGCTACACCCTGCTATTGTCCGCGCCGGTGCCCGACGGCACCACTGAGTTCTCGGCGCTGGCCGCCATGCTGGCGCGCGGCGTGGATGCCATTGCGCTGCTCGGATTCGAGGGTAGCCCAACCACGCAGGAAATCCTTGCACGCTACCCGATCCCCTTTGCGCATCTGTGGGGCAACCCCAAAGGCGGATGCCACTGCATCGGCCTTGATGAAACCTACAACGGCAGCATCGCTCTGAACCATGCGGCCGACCTGGGCCATTGGAACATCGGTCTCATCTGGGGCCATGTGCGCGGCCCGGCCCGGTTTCGCTCCCGCAGCCGCCTGCAGGGCGTGAGAAAGGCCGCACGGCAACGCGAGGTCAATATCATTGACGCGGCTTGCATCTTCACCGAGCACGGCTTCGAGCAGGGGTACATCGCGGCAGAGCGCATTCTCGATGCTCAAACCGGCATTTCGGCGTTGCTGTGCGCGAGCGACTACCTGGCTGTCGGCGCCATGCGCTGCCTGCTCCGGCGTGGGCTGCGCATTGGCCAGGACCTATCGGTGGTGAGCTTCAACGACAATGATTTTTCGGCCTACGTTACGCCGTCGCTCACCACCGTGCACCTGCCAATACGCGAGGTAGGCATGAAGGCTGGCCACTACCTACTCACCTCCCTGGGTGAAGACATGGGCGAGGACCGCTATGCACTGGAGGTACAGTTGCAGATCCGCGAGAGCAGTGGGCTCGCGGCCAAGGCAGCAGCTACAGGTAAAAAATAGCCACGGGCGCTGCACCCATTCGTACCTTGCCACTGGCACTTGCCGCCTGAAAAACCGCGCGAGAGAATGGCCTTGTCAGACCAGCCCTCCGGAGTCCAGAGCTTGCCCCACGCCTTCCCTGCCCAGCCCATTCCCCTGACCGTCATCGGCGGCTTTCTCGGCGCCGGCAAGACCTCGCTGCTCAACCACCTGCTGCGCACGCCCGCCATGCCGCGCTGCGCGGTGCTGGTGAACGATTTCGGCGCGATCAACATCGATGCCGGCCTGCTGGCCGAGGTGCAGGGCGACACGCTTGCGTTGACCAACGGCTGCGTGTGCTGCTCGATCGGCGACGACCTGTCGAATGCGCTGATCCAGGTACTGGCGGCCGAGCCGCCGTTCCAGAGCATCGTGATCGAGGCCAGCGGCATCTCGGACCCGTGGCGCATCGCCCAGATCGGCCTGGTCGATCCCGAGCTGCGGCTGGAGAGCGTGGTGGTGGTGGTGGACAGCGACAGCATCCTGCTGCAGGCCGCGGACCCGCTGCTGCGCGACGGCCTGCACCAGCAGCTGGCCCATGCCGACCTGCTGGTGCTCAACAAGGCCGATCTCGCCACGCCGGCGCAGATGGCCGCGGTGCTGGCCTGGTGCCAGGCGGCCTGCCCGCAGGCGGTGAGCGTGCAGGCCGTGCAGGGCGCGGTAGATCCGGCCTTGCTCGGATCGGGTTTCGGCCATGCAGGCCGCTGCAGCGGCGCCGCGGTGCCCGCGGATGCGGGGCGCTTCGCCAACCGGCCCCTGCAGCCGCCGCGCCAGCATGCGCAGGCCTTTGAAACCTGGTCCACCGCTACCGGGGCAATACCGGCGCTGCACAGCGAAACGCTGCGCGCCGGCCTGGCGCCGCTGGCCGGCCGGCTGCTGCGCCTCAAGGGCTGTGTGCAGACCCAGGAACACGGCTGGGCCGAGCTTCAGTTCGCGGGCCGGCGCGTCAACCTGCGCCGCCTCGCACAGGCGCCAGGCCCGGCCCTGCGGCATGTCGTGGCGATTGGCCTGGCCGGGCAACTGCCGCGCGAGCCGCTGGCCGAGCTGTTTTCCGCCTAACCCACCGGGTGCCGCATGCCCGCGGCCTCGAAGACCCGTCCCGACAGCATGGTGCCCCATACCCGTACATCCTTGAGCGCCATCGGCTGCACGGCCAGCGGGTCGTCCTCCAGGATGCACAGGTCGGCGCGCTTGCCGCATTCGAGGCTGCCGATTTCCGCGTCGAGCTTCAGCGTCCAGGCGGCGCCCAGGGTGATCGCATGCAGGGCCTGGGCCACCGGGATGCATTCGCTCTCGCCCAGCACCTGGCCCGACGCGGTGCGGCGGTTCACCGCGCACCAGGCGGTGAACAAGGGCCCCAGCGGCGTGACCGGCGCATCCGAGTGGATGGCCAGGGCCACGCCATGGGCCAGCGCGCTGGCGCAGCCATCCATGCGCGCGGCGCGGTCCGGCCCCATGGTCATCTGCGCGTGCTGGTCGCCCCAGTAATAGACATGGTTGGCAAACAGGTTGGCGCACAGGCCCAGCGCCGCCATGCGCTGGAACATGGCGCCGTCGATCATCTGCCCGTGCTGCAGCGTATGGCGATGGTCGGGGCGCGGCGCACGCGCCAGCACCCGTTCGATCGCGTCGATGGCCACCAGGCTGGCCTCGTCGCCATTGGTGTGCACATGGATGGTCAATCCTGCCCGGTGGTAGGTCTCGAAGTCGGCCTCGAACTGCGCGGGCGAGGTAACCCAGATGCCGTTGGGCGCGCCGTTGAAATAGCCCGGCCAGCGCAGCCGCGCCGAAAAGCCCTGGATGGAGCCGTCCAGCATCATCTTGACCACGCCGAAGCGCAGCTTGTCCATGCCGCCGTGCCGCTGCCGCAGCTGCGCGATGCGCGCCACGCCGTCCTGCGCGCCCCAGGTGCCGTGGAAGGCCTTGAAGGCCGGCACCACGCGCACGTTGTAGTCGTCGCGCTCGCAGGCCTCAAGCAGCACCTGCATGTCATGGTCGGCCAGCTGGTTGACGAGATCGGTCGCCGTGGTCACGCCGCGCATGCAGGCGATGGCGCCGAAGCCGCGCATGCCGTCGTCATCCATCGGCGCGAGCAGCCCCGAGCCCGAGGGCCCCAGGCGCCGCGCCACCGGAAACATGGCCGCCGGCTCCTGCAGTTCGCCCGTGGGCTCGCCATCGGCAAACTTGACCACGCCCTCGATATCCGTGTCGCGGCTGATGCCCGCCATGGCCATCATGCGCGAATTCACATTCATCAGGTGGCCGTTGGAATGGCAGACCACCAGCGGGCGGGTGCGGCTGGCGCGGTCCAGGTGCAGAACGCTCATGCGCTCCTGGCCGAAGTAGATCGGATCGAACCCCCAGACCACCAGCGGCGCATCCGCCGGCCTGCCCGCCGCATCCCACTCGTCGGCAATCGACTTCATGCGCTCGACCACCGCATCCATGGATTGCAGGCCCTGCCAGAGGCGGCCGTCGGGCCCCAGCCGGTCGAACCAGCCCACGTAGGGAAAGACCCACATGCCGCCTTCCTTGAGGTGGCAATGTCCTTCGACCAGGCCCGGCATGAGCACCTTGTCCGCGAAACGGGTATCGAGCCTGGATTCGCCCCAGGCCTGCATGCGCGCGAGATCGCCCACGGCCAGGATGCGGCCGTCGCGCACCGCCAGGTGGGTGGCCTGGGGCTGACGGGGGTTCATGGTGATGATTTTCTTGGCCACATAGACCGTGGTGTCAGACATGCTTGCGATTCCTCCAAAAATATCGCCTTCAGGCGGCCTGCAGCACCGGCTGCGCCACGCCGCCCTGCGTTTGCACGCGGTGGCAGCGCACCCAGTGGCCGGGCTCGACCTCGCGCAACTCAGGCATGGATTGCGAGCACTCCGGCAGCGCCACCGGGCAGCGCTGGGCAAAGCGGCAGCCGGGCGGCGGCGAGATCGGGCTGGGCGGGTCGCCCACCAGCTTGATGCGGCTGGCCGCGCGCGCCCGGCCTCCGCCCACCGTGGGCACCGCCGACATCAGCGCCACGCTGTAGGGATGCAGGGGGCGCGTGAAAAATGGCGCGCGCGCAGCCTGCTCGACGATCTGCCCCAGGTACATCACCGAGATGTCGTCGCACAGGTGCTCCACCACCGCCATGTCGTGCGAGATGAACAGATAGGTCAGGCCCAGCTCCTGCTGCAGGCGCGACAGCAGGTTGAGCGTCTGCGCGCGGATCGCCACATCCAGCGCCGAGACCGGCTCGTCGCAGACCACGAGCTGAGGCTTGGTCGCCAGCGCACGCGCGATGTTGATGCGCTGGCGTTGGCCGCCCGAGAACTGGTGCGGGAACAGCTGCTTTTGCTCGGGGCGCAGGCCCACCTGCAGGAACAGCTCGTCCACCCGGTCTTCGCGCTCGGCCTTGCTGCCGATGCGCATCAGCTCCAGCGGGCTACGCACCGCATCTCCCGCGCGCTGGCGCGGGTTGAGCGCACTGAACGGGTCCTGGAAGACGATCTGGGCATGGCGCCGCGCCTGGCGCAGCGGCTCGCCCTGCAGCGCCGTCATGTCCACGCCGCCCAGCTGCACCCGGCCCGAGGTCACCGGCGTCAGGCGCAGCACGCCCAGCGCGGTCGTGGTCTTGCCCGATCCGGACTCGCCCACGATGGCCATGGTGCGGCCGCGCCCCACGTCGAAGCTCACGCCGTCGACCGCGCGCACCAGCTCGGGCGACCTGCCCCAGCCGCCTTTGCCGACCGGGAAATGGATCTTCAGCTCGCGCACCGAGACCAGCGGCTGGCCGCGGTGCAGCCCGGAAATGGAAGCGGTATTCATGCCGGCACCTCCTCCAGCGCCTGGGCCTCGACGGCCGGGTACAGCCAGCAGGCCACGCCGTGGCCCTGCGCGCGCCTGGCCATCGGCGGCACCTGGCTGCGGCAGCGCTCCGTGGCATGGGAGCAGCGCTGGTGGAAGGCACAGTTGCTGCCCAGCTCCCAGATGGAGGGCACCATGCCGGGAATCTCGGGCAGCACGGCGCGCTCGCCGCTGGCGCTGCTGCCCAGCTCGGGCAGGCAGGCGATCAGGCCTTGCGTATAGGGGTGCAGCGGCTGCTGCAGCACCTGGCGGACCGAGCCCTCCTCGATCACCCGGCCGGCATACATCACCATCACCCGGTCGGCCATCTCGGCCACCGCGCCCATGTCGTGGGTGATCATCACGATGGCGGTGCCGCGGTCCTGCTGCAGCTGGCGCAGCAGGTCGAAGATCTGCGCCTGCACCGTCACGTCGAGCGCGGTCGTGGGCTCGTCGGCAATCAGCACCTCGGGCTCGCAGGCCAGGGCCATGGCGATCATCACGCGCTGGCGCATGCCGCCCGACAGCTGGTGCGGGTAGTCGTCGACGCGGCGCTCGGGCGCCGGAATGCCCACCTGGCGCAGCATGGCGATGGTACGCTCGCGCACCTGCCGGGCATCGAGGTCGGTGTGCAGCTGCAGCGCCTCGCCGATCTGCTGGCCCACGGTGTAGACCGGGTTGAGCGAGGTCATGGGCTCCTGGAAGATCATGGAGATGCGGTTGCCGCGGATCTCGCGCATGCGCGCCGGGCTGGCCTGCAGCAGGTCCTCGGCGCCGTACAGCACGCGGCCCGACGCGATCTTGCCCGGCGGCGTGGGTATCAGGCGCAGCAGCGCCAGCGCAGTCATGCTCTTGCCGCAGCCCGATTCGCCCACCACGCACAGCGTCTCGCGCGGGCGCACCTGGAAGCTCACGCCGTTGAGCACCGAGGCCACGCCGCGCCGGGTCTTGAATTCCACGCGCAGGTCTTCCACGCGCAACAAAGCTTGTTCAGTCATCAGCGCTCCCGCAGCTTGGGGTTGAAGGCATCGTTGAGCCCATCGCCGATCAGGCTGATCGCCAGCACCACGACGAAGATGGCCAGGCCCGGGAAGGTCACCGCCCACCAGCTCGTGAGCACATAGGCCCGGCTGGAGCCGATCATCAGGCCCCAGCTCATCTGGTTGGGATCGCTCAGCCCCAGGAAGGACAGGCCGGCCTCGAACAGGATGGCGGTGCCGATGGCCAGCGTGGCCGACACGATCAGCGGCGGCAGCGCATTGGGCAGGATCACCTGCCAGATGATGCGGCCGTTGCCGGCGCCGATGGCGCGCTCGGCGCGCACATAGTCGATGTTGCGCAGGCGCAGGAACTCCGCCCGCGTCAGCCGCGCGGTGGCCGTCCAGCTGACGATGCCGATGGCGATCGTCACGGTCACCAGCGTGGGCGAGAACAGGCTGGTGACCACCATGGCGAACAGCAGGGCCGGCAGCACCTGGAAGAACTCGGTGATGCGCGACAGCAGGCTGCTGAGCCAGGTGCCTTCATAGAAGCCGGCCAGCGCGCCGAGGGCCACGCCGATGGTGACCGACAGCAGCGCGGCCACCGCGCCCACCAAAAGCGTGACCCGCCCGCCGAAGAGCAGCATGTTCAGCACATCCCGGCCCAGGTAGTCGGTGCCCAGCCACACGTCGGGCTCGGTGAACGGCGGCGTCATGGGCGCCGCGGCGATCTCGAACGGGTCCGCCGGGTACACGTAGGGCATCAGCACCGAGGCGATCACCACCGCCAGCAGCACCAGCAGCCCAATGACGGCGGACTTGTTGCGCACGAACATGCGTGCGGCCTCCAGCCAGGGGTTCTCGACCTGGATCGCGGCCGGCGCGCAGCGCGCACCGGCTTTCACGGCTTGGGGGTTTGCAGCGCTCATGATGTCTTGATGCGTGGGTCCACCAGGCGGTAGACCATGTCGGTGAGCAGGTTCATCGCCACCACCAGGATGGACGAGAACAGCAGGATGCCCAGGATGGTGGGGTAGTCGCGCCGCAGCACCGAGTCGAACGCCAGGCGCCCGAGGCCCGGCCAGTTGAAGACCGTCTCCACCAGCACCGCGCCGGCCAGCACGTTGCCGAACTGCAGGCCCAGCACGGTGATCACGGGCAGCACCGCATTGCGCAGCGCGTGCTTGTAGAGGATGTTGCGCTCCGACACACCCTTGGCGCGGGCGGTGCGCACATAGTCCGAGCCCAGCACATCCACCATCGATGCGCGCGAGAGCCGGCTGTACTGGGCCATGTAGACGAAGGCCAGGGTCACCGAGGGCAGGATGGTGTGCAGCAGCACATCGGGCAGCGCGGCCCAGCCGGTGGCCGTCGATGCGGAATCGCTCATGTCGCCCACCGGCAGGATCGGCCATACCGAGGCAAACAGGATGATCAGCATCATCCCGGTCCAGAACACCGGCGCGGAAAAGCCGGCAATGGAAAACACCGTGGTGAACTGGGACAGCCAGCCGTTGGGGTTGCGCGACGCTCTCACCCCCAGCCAGGTGCCGATGGCGAAGGCCAGCAGCACCGACACCACGACCAGCAGCAAGGTGGGCGCCAGCCGCTCCAGGATCAGCGAGGACACCGGCATGTTGAAGTAGTAGGAATACCCCAGGTCGCCCCGCGCCACCTTGGCCAGGTAGCCGCCCAGCTGCACCACCAGGGGCTTGTCCAGGCCGTACTGGGCGCGCAGCTGGGTCTTGAGCTCATCGCTCATGCCGCCGCTTTCTCCGGCGATGGTTTCCACCGGATCGCCCGGCGCCGCATGGATCAACACGAAGTTGAGCACGACGACGGCCAGCACCAGCACCACTGCGTTGAGGATCTTGGGAATCAGGCTTTTCATGTGGGATCCGGCTCGCGCGCCCGCGCTACTTCAGGTACACCTCGTCCAGCGGGCTCACCGGCCCCCAGATGGTCGTCGGCACATTGCCCACATTGCCCTGGGTGAGCGTGTAGTACGGCACCAGGTCGAGAAAGCGGATCGGCACCTCGTCCGTCACGATCTTCTGGAACTCGGCATACAAGGCCTTGCGCTTGGCCAGGTCCATCTCCTGCCCGGCCTGCTCCAGCAATGCGTCCACCTTGGGGTTGCTGTAGTTCTGCGTGTTGGTCCACACGGCCGGCTTGATGTTGGAGCTGAGGTAGGTACGGTGCACGCCAATGACCGGATCGCCCCAGTTGAAGACCGTATCGATGCTCATGTCATAGTCGCGCTCGGCCATGCGCTTGGCCCAGCTCGGAAAATCGGCCGAGGTGCGCACCTCGATGGCGATATTGAGCTTGCGCAGCTGCGCGGCAATATATTCGGCCAGGGTCTTGGTGTTTCCCGAGCCGGGGATGAAGTCCATGACGAGCTTCATGCGCGGCTTGTCGCCTTCCACCTTGTAGCCCGCCTCGTCCAGCAGCGCGGCGGCCTTTTTCAGGTCCACCGGATAGGTCACCAGGTCCTTGGTGGCAAAAGGGCTGGATGGCACGATGGGGCCGTTGGCCGATACCGACAGGCCGGCATTCAGCGCCTTGTTGATGAAATTCATGTCGACCGCATACGCGATTGCCTTGCGCACCCGCACGTCCGAGAACTCCTTTTTCTTCAGATTGAACGCCAGCCAGTCCATCGAGCCCACGCCTTCGTAGCCCTTGGAGGTCATCGCGATCTTCTTGTTGGACTGCATGCGGCGCAGATCCACGGTGCGGCTGAAGAAGGGCATCATCTGGATCGAGCCGCGCTCGAAGGCCAGGGCGGTGGCCGTGGTATCCGGCGATACGTCGATCACGATCTTGTCGAGATAGGGCTTGCCTTTCAGGAAATACTTGTCGAAGCGCTCCAGCACCACGCGCCGCCCCGGCTCGAAATCGACGAATTTGAACGGCCCCGAACCCACCACATCCTTGCCATTGCGCGGATGGGTCTTCAAATCCTTGCCATCGCCATAAATATGCTTTGGCAAAATAGGCGCCAATGCTGGAGACATGGCCAGGATAATAGCCGGATGCGGCTTATTCATGCGAATGATTGCCGTATATTTATCCGGCGTCTCCACTTTCTCCACCGGCGCCATCATGCTTTCAAAAGGATGATTCTGCTTGATGGCCATCAGAGAAAATGCCACGTCTTCCGAGGTAATGGGTTTTCCATCATGGAAAACCGCATCCTTTCTCAAATGCAGGGTCAGGCTCTTGCCGTCTGGCGCCAGCTCCCACGCTTCGGCCAGATAAGGCTGGGGATTCCAGTGCTCGTCAAAGCGCAGCGGGCTTGCGAACAGCTGGGTCGCGGGAATCTGGGTGGCCACGCCCGATTGCACGGCGCTGTTGAGGTGGCGCGGCGTCTGCGGGAAAGCCATCACCAGGGTGCCGCCCTTCTTGGGGCTCTCCTGGGCCCAGCCGGACTGCGCCGCAATACCCATGGCCACGGCCAAGGAAGCCATGCCGGCTCGAAAGAAAATTCGCATTTCTCGCCCCAATACGCTGTGAAAACCGTGTTCATGGTAGGGAGGCAAGTTCGCATGGCATGGGTCCAGATGAAAACATTCTTTGGAGCCAGCCAGCAAAACAGGTGATATTACCTAAGGGTATTTACCTAAATAATTGCACTTGTTGAACAACATTATTTCAAATCGAGAACCGCAATATATTCATTCCATTTGATTTGCTGCAGCAGCCATATTCATGCCGCGCCTTCAGGCGAGCCCAGTCAGCGCCGCGGCTGCATCGCCACCAGCCGCGACACCTCGCCGGCGGCATCCAGCAGGTGCGGCAGCATCTGCTCGCGCATGATATCGGGCGTGGTGCGGTTGGCCTGGCCGCTGATGTTGAGCGCGGCCACCGTCTCGCCGCGCGCGTTGCGCAGCGGCGCGGCGATCGAGATCAGGCCCTCTTCCAGCTCCTGGTTCAGCAGGCACCAGCCCTGGCGGCGCACCAGGGCGATCTCGTGCAGCAGTGCCGCGTCGTCCTGCAAGGTGTAGCGGGTGAACTGCTCGCGGGTGCGCTCGGCCAGCACCTGCGCCAACTGCGGCGGCGGCAGGCCCGCGAGCAGCACGCGGCCCAGCGAGGTCCAGCAGGCCGGCAGGCGCGAGCCTATGCCCAGGTTGGTACTCATGATCTTGTGCGTGTGCAGGCGCATCACGTAGACCACGTCCTGCCCGTCGAGCACCGCGATCGAGCAGGATTCGTGCACCCGCTCCACCAGCGCGTCCATCACCGGCTGCGCCAGGTTCCACACCGGCGTCGATGACAGGTAGGCAAAGCCCAGGTCGAGGATCTTTGGCGTCAGCTCGAAGTACTTGCCATCGCTCTTCACATAGCCCAGCGTCTGCAGCGTGAGCAGGATGCGCCGCGCGCCGGCGCGCGTCATGCCGGTGGCGGTGGCCACCTCGGTCAGCGTCTGGCTCGGCGCCCGGTCGCTGAAGCTGCGTATCACCTCCAGCCCGCGGGCAAAGGACTGGACATAGCTGTCTCCGGGGCGCAATGCTTGGTTTTTTTCGGACATGTGGGTGGCCTGTCTCCCGTCGCTCCAAGGCGTGTCATTGGATAAGCCTGGCTCCCAGGCGACAGGAAAAGTGTTGACAGCCAGGATTATGGGGCTTGATAATAATTCTATTAACGAACTTTTGTTCTAAATACGAACAAAATTTTTTCTATCCAGGAGACACTCCCCATGATCAACAAAATCGCCGATTCCGTTGCCGAGGCCCTGAGCGGCATCCAGGACGGCTCCACCGTGCTGATCGGCGGCTTCGGCACGTCGGGCAACCCCAACGAGCTCATCGACGGGCTGATCGCCCAGGGCGCGCGCGAGCTCACCATCGTCAACAACAACGCGGGCAACGGCGATACGGGCCTGGCCGCGCTGCTCAAGAGCGGCCAGGTGCGCAAGATCATCTGCAGCTTCCCGCGCCAGGTCGACAGCTGGGTGTTCGACGAGCTGTACCGCGCCGGCAAGATCGAGCTGGAGCTGGTGGCCCAGGGCAACCTGGCCGAGCGCATGCGCGCCGCGGGCGCCGGCATCGGCGCCTTCTTCTGCCCCACGGCCTATGGCACGCAGCTGGCCGAGGGCAAGGAAACGCGCGAGATCAACGGCCGCCAGTACGTGCTCGAATACCCCATCTATGGCGACGTGGCGCTGATCAAGGCCGAGAAGGGCGACCGCTGGGGCAACCTCAACTACCGCATGGCGGCGCGCAACTTCGGCCCGGTGATGGCCACCGCCGCCAAGCGCACCATCGCCACGGTGCACGAGATCGTGGAGCTGGGCCAGCTCGACGCCGAGGCCGTGGTCACCCCCGGCATCTATGTGAACAAGATCGTGAAGATCGAGCGCACCGCCACGCAGGCCGGCGGCTTCAAGAAATAAAGTCAGGAGACAGCATCGTGACCAGCTATCAAAAACGCAGCAAGCAAGAACTGGCCCAGCGCGTGGCGCAGGACATTTTCGACGGCGCCTACGTGAACCTGGGCATCGGCATGCCCACCCAGGTGGCCAACTACATTCCGCAGGGCCGCGAGGTCATCCTGCAAAGCGAGAACGGCATTCTCGGCATGGGCCCGGCCCCGGCGCCCGGCCAGGAGGACTACGACCTGATCAACGCCGGCAAGCAGCCGGTGACGCTGCTGCCCGGCGGCTGCTACTTCCACCATGCCGACAGCTTCGCGATGATGCGCGGCGGCCATCTCGACATCTCGGTGCTCGGCGCCTTCCAGGTATCGACCACCGGCGACCTGGCCAACTGGAGCACCGGCGAGCCCGGCGCCATCCCCGCCGTGGGCGGCGCGATGGACCTGGCGGTGGGCGCCAAGCAGACCTGGGTGATGATGGACCTGCTGACCAAGACCGGCGAATGCAAGGTGGTTCAGGCCTGCAGCTACCCGCTCACCGGACTGGCCTGCGTCAAGCGCATCTACACCGACCTGTGCTCGCTGGAATGCACGCCGCAGGGCCTGCGCCTGATCGACACCGTGGCCGGCCTCTCGCATGCCGAGCTGGAGAAGCTGATCGGCCTGCCGATCCAGCCCGCGGCCCAGCAGTAACCCCCTGCCCGGCGCCTGCCGGGCGCCGCCGTTTTTTTCGCCATCACCCTAGGAGACACCATGACCCAAGCTTTCATCTGCGACGCCGTGCGCACCCCCTTCGGCCGCTACGGCGGCGCCCTGGCCGGCGTGCGCACCGATGACCTCGGCGCCGTGCCCATCAAGGCGCTGATCGAGCGCAACCCCAACGTGGACTGGAGCGCCGTGGCCGACGTGCTCTACGGCTGTGCCAACCAGGCCGGCGAGGACAACCGCAACGTGGCGCGCATGTCGTCGCTGCTGGCCGGCCTGCCGATCGACGTGCCCGGCGCCACCATCAACCGCCTGTGCGGCTCGGGCCTGGACGCCGTGGGCTCCGCCGCGCGCGCCATCAAGGCCGGCGAGGTCCGTTTGATGATCGCCGGCGGCGTGGAAAGCATGAGCCGCGCCCCCTTCGTCATGCCCAAGGCGGAAAGCGCCTTCAGCCGCAGCAATGCGGTGTACGACACCACCATCGGCTGGCGCTTCGTCAACAAGCTGATGAAGCAGCAGTACGGCGTGGACTCGATGCCCGAGACGGCCGAGAACGTGGCCGACGATTTCAAGATCGAGCGCGCAGCCCAGGACCGCATGGCGCTGGCTTCGCAGCAGAAGGCCGCCGCCGCGATCGCCGCCGGCTACCTGGCCAAGGAGATCGTGCCCGTGTCCATCGCCCAGAAGAAGGGCGAGCCCATCGTCGTGAGCCAGGACGAGCACCCGCGCGCCACCACCCTCGAGGCGCTGGCCAAGCTCAAGGGCGTGGTGCGGCCTGACGGCAGCGTCACCGCCGGCAACGCCAGCGGCGTGAACGACGGCGCCTGCGCGCTGCTGCTGGCCAATGAAGAGGCCGCCAAGCAGTACGGCCTCACGCCGCGCGCCCGCGTGGTCGGCATGGCCACCGCCGGCGTGGCGCCGCGCATCATGGGCTTCGGCCCCGCGCCCGCGGTGCGCAAGGTGCTGGAGCTGACCGGCCTGTCGCTCGCCCAGATGGACGTGATCGAGCTCAACGAAGCCTTCGCCGCCCAGGGCCTGGCGGTGCTGCGCGACCTCGGCATCGCCGACGACGACAAGCGCGTCAACCAGTGGGGCGGCGCGATCGCGCTCGGCCACCCGCTGGGCGCATCGGGTGCGCGCCTGGCCACCACCGCGGTGAACCAGCTGCACACGCTGGGCGGCCGCTATGCGCTGTGCACCATGTGCATCGGCGTGGGCCAGGGCATCGCCGTGATCCTCGAGAAGGTCTGACCGGAAGGCGCAGCTCCCCTGCAGGGCGACAGGCGGCAGCCTTGCCGCCTGCGCCCATTGCTCATTTCCGTGCATTTACCTGCATTTGCATGCATTTCCATTCACCGAGCCCCACCATGACCACTTCGCAGCTGACCACCGCCGCCGGCACTTTCCGCATAGCCCTGCAAGGCCCCGAGGAGGCACCCGTGCTGGTGTTCTGCAATTCGCTGGGCACCACGCTGGAGATGTGGGACGCGCAGGCGCGCAGCTTTGCCAGCCAGTACCGTGTGCTGCGCTACGACACCCGCGGCCATGGCGCCAGCGTGGCCAGCCCCGGCCCGTACAGCATCGCCCAGCTGGGCGGCGACGTGCTGGCCATCCTGGATGCGCTGCACATAGCCCGGGCGCATTTCTGCGGCATCTCGATGGGCGGCCTCACCGGCCTGTGGCTGGGCGTGCATGCCGCGCCGCGCCTGCGCAGCCTCACCGTGGCCAACAGCGCCGCCAAGATCGGCTCCGCAGCCGCGTGGAACGAGCGCGCCGCGCAGGTGCGCGCCAACGGCGCCGCCGGCATGCGGGCGCTGGCCGACTCCTCGCCCGGCCGCTGGTTCACCGAGGGCTTCATCGCCGCCCAGCCCGCCACCGTGCAGGCCGCGCAGGGCTGGATCGCCGGCATCGACCCCGAAGGCTATGCCAGCTGCTGCGAGGCCCTGGCGCAGGAAGACCTGCGGGCCGCGATCGCCGCCATCGCCACCCCCACCCTGCTGATCGCGGGCAGCGGCGATCCGGTGACCACGGTGGCCGATGCCGAGGCCATGCGCGCCGCCATCGCGGGCGCCGAGCTGGCGGTGGTGCCGGCATCGCATCTGTCCAACCTCGAGGCGCCGCAGGCCTTCGACCTGGCGCTGGCCAGCTTCCTGCAAAAGCACTGAGTCCCGGAGCCCGGCATGCCCTACATGATCGAGACCTTCGACAAGCCCGGCCACCAGGCGGTGCGCCAGGCGCACCGCGCCGCGCACCTGGAATTCCTGGCGCACAACGCCCGGCTGCTGCTGGCCTGCGGCGCCAAGCTGCACGACGACGGCAGCGACCTGGGCGGCGGCCTGTACATCGTCGACCTGGACACGCGCGAGGCGGCCCAGGCCTTCATCGAGGCCGACCCCTTCCACCTCGCGGGCCTGTTCGAGAACGTCCGCATCACGCGCTGGCGCAAGGCCTATGTGGCCGGCGAGTGCTGCCTGTAAGAACCCCGCCCTTGCGAAGAAAAGACCCCATGCCCTCCACCTCCACCCCGCGCGTGCTGATCACCGGCGGCGGCGCCGGCATCGGCGCGGCCACGGCCGCGCGCTGCCGCGCCGACGGCTATGAGCCCGTCATCATCGACCGCAACGTGGACCAGGTGCCCGGCGGCATCCAGGCCGACCTGAGCCATGCGGACGACACGGCGCGCGCGCTGCAGCAGGCGCTGGCCGGCGGCCCCATCACCCGCCTGGTGAACAACGTGGGCGTGGTGGTGCCGGCCGACGCCGCCTCGCAGACCCTGGCCGAGTTCGAGCTGGCCATGCAGCTCAACCTGCGCTGCGCCTTCCAGTGCATGCAGGCCCTGCTGCCCGGCATGAAGGAGGCTGGCTTCGGGCGCATCGTCAACATGTCCTCGCGCGCCGCGCTGGGCAAGGATCTGCGCACCGCCTACGCCGCCTCCAAGGCCGGCCTGATCGGCATGACCCGCGTGTGGGCGCTGGAGCTGGGCCAGTGGGGCATCACCGCCAACGCCATCGGTCCCGGCCCGATCCGCACCGAGCTGTTCGACAAGGCCAACCCGCCCGATGCGCCGCGCACGCACAAGATCATCCAGTCCGTGCCCGTCAAGCGCGTGGGCACGCCCGAAGACGTGGCCCACGCCGTGGCCTACATGCTCGACGAGCGCAGCGGCTTCGTGACCGGGCAGGTGCTCTACGTCTGCGGCGGCATGACGGTGGGCGTCGCCGGCGTATAAGCCACTTGCGTTGGCGTTTGCGCTTCCTTTTTCCCAATATTTCAGTTCATGTCCAAAATCACCGCGTTCTTCACCGAGCTGATGCGCAAGTATCTGCCGGACCCATTCGTCTTCGCCATCTTGCTCACCCTGCTGACCATGGTGCTGGCATTCACGGTCGAGAGCCGCCCGCTCAACCTCGTGGTGGAGGACTGGGGCAAGGGCTTCTGGAGCCTGCTGGCCTTCACCACCCAGATGGCGGTGATCCTGGTGATGGGCTATGTGCTGGCGGCCGCGCCCATCGTGGACCGCTTCCTCAACCGCATCGCGAGCCAGGTGCATACGCCGCGCGGCGCCATCATCGTGGCCACGCTGGTGGGCTGCATCGGCAGCTACCTGAACTGGGGCTTCGGCCTGGTGATCGGCGGCATCATGGCCAAGAAGCTCGCGCTCAAGGTCAAGGGCGTGCACTACCCGCTGGTCATCGCCTCGGCCTACACTGGCTTCACCATGTACAGCCTGGGCCTGTCGGGCACGATCCCGGTGCTGATCTCCACCCAGGGCCACAGCTTTGAAAAGCAGATGGGCCTGGTGCCGCTGACCGAGACCATCTTCTCGCCGCTGATCCTGCTCACCGCGCTGGCGGTGCTGATCGTGCTGCCGCTGCTCAATGCCGCCATGCATCCCAAGGCCGGCGAGCCGGTGACCGAGATCAGCCCCGAGCTCGCCGGCAACGAAGACGCCAAGACCGGCAGCGCCGCCAGCCTGCTGGGCGACGAGAAGACCCTGGCCGGCCGCCTGAACAACAGCCGCGCGCTGAGCCTGCTGATCGGCCTGGCCGGCATGGCCTACGTGGCCATGCACTTCCTCAAGGGCGGCTCGCTCGACCTGAACATGATCAACTTCTTCATCCTGTTCCTCGGCGTGCTGCTGCTGGGCACACCGATGAAGTACGTGGAGAAGGTGAACGAGGGCGTCAAGACCATCGGCGGCATCATCCTGCAGTTTCCGTTCTACGCCGGCATCATGGCCATCATGCATGCCTCGGGCCTGGTCGAGTCGATCGCCCACGGCTTCGTGAATTTCTCCAGCGCCCAGACCCTGCCGCTGTGGGGCCTGGTGAGCTCGTTCTTCATCAACTTCTTCGCGCCGTCGGGCGGCGGCCACTGGGTTCTGCAGGGCCCGTTCATGATCGAGGCCGCCAAGGCCCTCGGCGCCTCGCAGGCGCATACCGCCATGTCGGTGATGCTGGGCAACGGCTGGAACGACCTGGTGCAGCCGTTCTGGATCCTGCCGGCGCTGGCGCTGTCGCGCCTCAAGCTCAAGGACATCATGGGCTACACCGTGGTTTCCATGCTGGTCGTCGGCGCCATCTACGCCGGCGCCATGCTCATCTGGCCGCATCTGTGATGCGGCCGCCCCCCAACTTTCACTCAGGAGACCCCCATGCTGTACATGGTTGAAATGACCGTCAACATCCCCCACTCCGTGGCGCCGGAGCAAGCGGCAAAGATCAAGCAGGAAGAGAAGGAATACTCGCAGCAGCTGCAGCGCGAAGGCAAGTGGCGCCACCTGTGGCGCGTGGTCGGCGAGTACGCCAACGTCAGCATCTTCGACGTGCAGAGCAACGACGAGCTGCACAGCCTGCTCAGCGCGCTGCCGCTGTTCCCCTACATGCAGGTCAAGGTCACGCCGCTGGCCAACCACCCTTCGTCCATCGTCCAGGAATGACGGCCGCGGGCGCCGGCCCTGCCCGCGCGCCCCGCCGCCACCAACAGAAAGCATCCATGCCCCACTCCACCACCTTCACCCGCCGCCAGGGCCTCAGGGCGCTGGGCGCCGCCGCGCTGGCCATCGCCGGCGCCGCACCGGCGCTGGCTGCAGACAGCTTCCCCGGCAAGCCCATCACCATCGTCGTGCCCTTCGTGGCCGGCGGCACCACCGACATCCTGGCCCGCATCGTGGGCCAGGCCATGGGCGAGAGCCTGGGCCAGTCGGTGATCATCGACAACCGCGCCGGCGCGGGCGGCAACATCGGCGGCCAGTACGCCGCGCGCGCGGCGGCCGACGGCTATACCCTCTTCATGGGCACCGTGGGCACGCACGCCATCAACGAATGGCTGTACGCCAAGATGCCGTTCAAGCCCAACCAGGACTTCGCGCCGCTGACCCGCGTGGCCAACGTGCCCAACCTGCTGGTGGCCAATCCGCAGCAGCCCTTCAAGACCGTGAAGGAGCTGATCGCCTACGCCAAGGCCAACCCCGGCAAGGTGAACTTCGGCTCTTCGGGCAGCGGCAGCTCGGTGCACCTGTCGGGCGAGCTGTTCAAGATGATGACCAAGACGGACATCGTGCACATTCCCTACAAGGGCAGCGCACCGGCGATGACCGACCTGCTGGGCAACCAGATCGCCATCATGTTCGACAACATGCCCTCGGCCATCCAGCATGTGCGCTCGGGCAAGCTGCGCCCCATCGCGGTAACCACGGCCAAGCGCTCGCCCGAGCTGCCCGACGTGCCCACCGTGGCCGAGGCCGGCGTGCCGGGCTACGAGGCCATGTCGTGGTTCGGCCTGTTCGTGCCCGCCAAGACGCCGGCCGCGGTGCAGGCCAAGCTGCACGAGGCCGTCGCCCAGGCCCTGAAGAACCCGGCCGTGGCCAAGAAGATCCAGGAGCAAGGCGGCGAGGTGGTGATCGAGACGCCCGCCCAGTTCGGCGCCTTCATCAAGGCCGAGAACGAGAAATGGAAGAAGGTGGTGAAGGAGTCGGGCGCGACCGCCGGCTGACCCCCTGAGGCGCTGCGGGGCGGCCCTTGCTCGGTGTCCGCGGCTGGGCTGCGCGAGTTTCCTACGCGGCGCCATAAGCGATTGCTGTACCAGACTATCAAATCAGGAGCTGCCAGCGCCTTATCCATCTTGGTTTCATAATCAATTGCATCTAAAATCAATAATGGACAGGCGCTGACAGCTCTTATTTTTGCAATGGCTCGGGCAGGTTCGGATAGCGGTGCGCCAGCGCCTCGGCCAGCCCGAACTCATCGAGTATGGCGCGCAGCCGCTCGGCCGCGCTGCGCTTTTTCTGGCCGCTGTGGCGCGCCAGGATCAGCTCGTTCTTCATGCTGTGCTCCCAGCCGACCAGCTCGGTCACCGTCACCTGGTAGCCCTGGCTCTCCAGGTACAGGCAGCGCAGCACATTGGTGATCTGGCTACCCATCTCACGCGTGTGGATGGGGTGGCGCCACAATTCGGCCAGCGGCGTGCGCGCCAGCGACAGCGCCTTGCCCTGGCGCAGGCAGGCGGCCACCTCGGCCTGGCAGCAGGGCACCAGCACCATGGCCCGGGCCTGCTTTTGCAGGCCGAACGCGATGGCATCGTCGGTGGCGGTGTCGCAGGCGTGCAGCGCCGTCACCACGTCGAAGCGCGCGGGCATGAAGTCGGCGCGCGTGGAGTCGGCCACCGACATGTTCAAAAATTCCATGCGCTCGAAGCCCAGCTCGGCCGCCAGCTGCTGCGAGCTTTCCACCAGCGGCGCGCGGGTCTCGATGCCGTAGATATGGCCGCGCCCGAGCTGCCTGAAATACAGGTCGTAGAGGATGAAACCCAGGTAGGACTTGCCCGCGCCGTGGTCGGCCAGCGTGGCCGCATGCCCGTTGGCGGACAGCTCCTGCAGCAGCGGCTCGATGAACTGGTACAGATGGTAGACCTGCTTGAGCTTGCGGCGCGAGTCCTGGTTGAGCTTGCCATCGCGCGTGAGAATGTGCAGCGCCTTCAGCAGCTCGATCGACTGGCCGGGCCGCAGCTCCAGCTGCTGGGCCGCATCGGAGGGTGCGGCGGCTGCGGCAGGTACGGCGGCCTTGGCCTTGCCGCGGCTCATTCGGCCGCGCCCGGCGAGGGTGGCGCCGGCGGATGCGGAAACGGGCAGCGCGCGCCCACGCCCAGGTCCAGCCAGCCTTCGATGCCCAGCTGCTCCAGCACCTCCATGTTGCGCTCGTAGATGGTCTCGGCCTCGGGGAAGGCCTCCACCGCCTTGTCGATGCTGTCCTCGCGCAGCAGGTGCAGCGTGGGGTACGGCGAGCGGTTGGTGCAGTTGGTGACGTCGTCGACCTCGGTGCCCTCGAACTGGAACAGCGGATGGAAGGACGCGACCTGCAGGATGCCGCCCAGCTCCAGCTCCTCGATCATGCTGTCGGCCAGGTCGAGGAAGTCGTTGAAGTCCAGGAAATCGTGCAGCGCATACGGCAGGATCAGCAGCGTGGTGTCGCGCAGCTCGGCATTGGCCTCGGCCAGCGCCTCCAGCTCGCGGTGCAGCTCGTGCGCCACGCCTTCGGCGTCCACCGCCTCGCTCACCGCGTAGTGGATCTGCCCCTTGGCATGCACACCCTTGGCGAAGGGGCACAGGTTGAGGCCGATCACGGCCTTCTCCAGCCAGGCGACCGTGTCGGCAATGGCAATCTCGCGCAGCTCGGCATGCGACTGCGGATGCAGGATGGGTGGTGGGGTCATGGCCCCTATTTTACGGGGCCATGCCCAGCAGCTGCAGCCCGGTGAGCCGCGCGTGCTCGCGGGCGGCGTAGCGGTCGGTCATGCCGGCGATGAAATCCGCCACCACGCGGGCGCGCTCCGCCTGGCCCGCCACCTCGCCCGCGCGGGCGGCAAAGCGCGGCTTCATCTCGTGCGGCGACTGCAGGTAGATGCCGAACAGCTCGCGCACCACCCGCTTGGCCAGGCCCGTGGTCTCCATCACCTGCGGATGGCGGTACAGGTTGGCGAACAAAAAGCGCTTGAGCTGCAGCGACTGCTCGCGCATCGCCGGGCTGAAGCCCACCAGTGGCGACTGGGCCGGCAGCGCCCGCACCGCATCCACGTCGGCCGGCCGGGCCTCGGCCAGCGCCGCGCCGGTGTGGCGGATCACGTCGTAGACCTGTTCGCTGAGCATGCGGCGTATGGTCTCGTGCAGCAGGTAGCGTTCGCGCCGGTGGTGGCCCCCATCGGCCAGCTGCGGGTGCTCGCGCAGCGTCTCGCCGGCATAGCGGGCAAACAGCGGCACCTGCATCAGCTGCTCCAGCGTGATGAGGCCGGAGCGCACGCCGTCGTCCACATCGTGCGCGTTGTAGGCGATCTCGTCGGCCAGGTTGGCCAGCTGCGCCTCGAGGCTGGGCAGCCGCCCGTGCAGGAAGCGCCAGCCCACGCCACCCGGCTCGCGCGCCTCGATGCGGCGGGCATTGGCGGCCGAGCAGTGCTTGAGGATGCCCTCGCGCGTCTCGAAGCACAGGTTCAGGCCGCTGTGGCCGGGGTAGCGCTCCTCCAGCGTATCGACCACGCGCAGGCTCTGCAGGTTGTGCTCGAAGCCGCCGTAGCCGCGCATGCAGTCGTTGAGCTCGTCCTGCCCCGCATGGCCGAAGGGCGTGTGCCCCAGGTCGTGCGCCAGGCAGACGGCCTCGATCAGGTCTTCGTTCAGGCGCAGCATCCGGCCGATCGAGCGGCCGAGCTGCGCCACCTCCAGCGAATGCGTAAGCCGCGTGCGAAACAGGTCGCCCTCGTGGTTGAGGAACACCTGCGTCTTGTAGACCAGCCGCCGGAACGCGGTGGAATGTACGATGCGGTCGCGGTCGCGCTGGAATTCGCTGCGCGTGGGCGCCGCTGGCTGCGCATGCAGCCGGCCCCGGCTCGCGGCCGAATGGCAGGCGTAAGGGGCGAGGCCAGCCTCCGAGAGCATCATGCGCAGCAAACGTCGATCACTTCGCGCACCAGCGCATCGGGCGCTTCGCGCACCACCGCCTTGCCCGGCCCGTCGATGAGCACGAAGCGGATCGCGCCAGCCTGCGATTTCTTGTCCAGCTGCATCAGCTCCAGGTAGCGGCCGGCGTTGTCTTGCGCATCGAGCAGCGCGCCCCTCACAGGCAGGCCGGCGCGCTGCACCAGGCTGCGCAGCCGCGCCACAAAGGCGGCATCGACCAGCCCCAGGCGCTGCGACAGCTCGGCCGCCATCACCATGCCGGCGGCCACGCCCTCGCCGTGCAGCCATACGCCATAACCCATGCCAGCCTCGATCGCATGGCCGAAGGTATGGCCAAAATTCAGAATCGCCCGCAGATCGGACTCGCGCTCGTCCTGCGCCACCACATCGGCCTTGATCTCGCAGCTGCGGCGCACCGCGTGCGCCAGCGCCGCCTTGTCGCGGGCCACCAGCGCATCGATGTTCTGCTCCAGCCAGCCGAACAGCGCCATGTCGGCGATCGGCCCGTACTTGATGACCTCGGCCAGGCCCGCGCTCAGCTCGCGCGCGGGCAGCGTGTCGAGCGTGTCCAGGTCGCAGACCACGAGGCGCGGCTGGTAGAAGGCGCCGATCATGTTCTTGCCCAGCGGATGGTTGATGCCGGTCTTGCCGCCCACCGATGAATCCACCTGCGACAGCAAGGTGGTGGGCACCTGCACGAAAGGCACGCCGCGCATGTAGCAGGCGGCGGCAAAGCCGCTCATGTCGCCCACCACGCCGCCGCCCAGCGCGAACAGCACGGTCTTGCGGTCGGCGCCATGCGTGAGCAGCGTGTCGAAGATGCTCTGCAGCGTCTGCCAGTTCTTGTGCTCCTCGCCGTCGGGCAGCACCACCAGCTGCACCTGCGCATACTGGCCCTGCAATGCGGCCTGCAGCCGCGCAGCATACAGCGGCTGCACGGTGGTGTTGGTGACGATCAGCGCGGCGCGCGCCTGGGGCAGCTTGGCCAGCGCGGTCACCTGGTCGAGAAGGCCTGAGCCGATGCAGATCGGGTAGCTGCGCTCGCCCAGGGCGATAGTGAGGGTGTGTGTGGACATAGAGATCAATCAAGGAAAAGAGCTACCCAGCCAGCACGTGCAGTAGCGGAGCTTACGCCCTCCCCCGCTAGAGGAGGGCTGGTGTGAGAGCCAGCTGCGTTCAATCACTTCTTACAAGGCGCAGTCATCCACGGGGAATATCAGGCATTTCGGGACTGCTCCCGCCCAGGCCTGCCAAACGCTTTGCAGCTTGCAACCGTACAAAAGTCTCCAATGCCACCGAGAACAAATCGGCTTCATCCATGGCAGAGTCTGCCAACTCAAGTGCATGCGAATACAGCGCGTCATCGATATCGATGGTGACAATCACAGGGGCCTCCGACGGAATCAATTCGCCATTATTCCTTAGCTCAGCTACACGCCCCGGTTGCGCATCCAGTCCGCCGTCTGGGAAAAGCTCTGCTTCAGCCGCTCGCGCAGCTCGGCGGGCACCTCCACATCGCCCATGGCCTGGTCCATGCAGGCCAGCCACTGGTCGCGCTCCAGGATGCCGATGGAAAACGGCATGTGCCGCATGCGCAGCCGCGGGTGGCCGAAGCGGCTGATGTAGTGGTCGGGCCCGCCCAGCCAGCCACACAGGAACCAGAACAGCTTGTCGCGCGCGCTGTCGAGCGACGGCCCATGCGCCGCGCGCAGCGCGGCATAGCCGGGCTCCAGGTCCATCAGGTCGTAGAAGCGGTCGACCAGCGCGCGCACGCGCGCTTCGCCTCCGATCCAGTCAAAGGGGCTGCGGGTGGGGGTGGACGGGTCTTGCGGCATGGCACGAGCGAGGGCAAAACCCCGCATTGTCAGGCATGCGGCATGTCCGCACCGGCGCGCAGGGACACGAACACGCCGGCCGCCGTGGCCACGGTAATGCCCTCGCCCGCCATGCGCACCGTGCTGAAGATGCCCGTGGCCATGCCGGCGCGCTCGCGCGGCATGCAGCGTGTGCCAGCCGATCTGGCGCGGCGCCCCAGCCTGCGCTACCGCTTCCTGGCCAGCTCCTGGCCGAGCGCCTCACGCACAGCGGCCAGTTCTCGGCGCTGTGGCCGTCGAGCCGGCAGCTCTTGCCCAAGGTACGCGCCTTTGTGGCCTTTGCCGGCGAACGGCTGTTCAACGCGACCACGCCGGGCGAGCACCTATCGCAAACCCCAGCAAACCACCTGGTCCTGTTGATCGGCACGGCCCAAGCGCCGACCATCACGGCACAAGCTCGATACACAAGAATCCACGGAGACCCCCATGTACCGCAAGCATTTTTTGCTGGGCAGCCTGGCGCTCATACTTGAGGCCATGGCGCTGCCGGCAGCCGCGCAGGCAGGCCATCCCATCACCATCGTGGTCGGCGCCACGCCCGGCGGCTCCACGGATACGCTGGCGCGCGTCATCGGCCAGAGCATCAGCGCCACGCTCAAGCGAACCGTCGTCGTGGAAAACAAGCCCGGCGCAGGAGGCAATATCGCTGCGCAATATGTGGCCAAAAGCACGCCCGACGGCAACACTTTGCTGATGAGCTTCACCAGCCATACCATCAATGCCACGCTGTTCAAGAATCTGCCATTCGATCCCGTGGCCGACTTCACGCCGATCACGATGGTGGCGCAGGTGCCCAGCGTGCTGGTGGCGCGCAAGAACGCTCCTTTCGACGATTTGAAGGGCTTGATCAGCTACGCCCGCAAGAACCCGCACAAACTCTCCTTCGCCATAGGAGGACAGGGCTCATCGCTGCACCTGGCGAGCGAGCAGTTCAAGTTCGCAACCCAAACCGACATCGTCAATATTCCCTACAAGGGCACGGGTCCGGCGCTCACCGACCTGCTTGCAGCGACCACCGTGGACCTGATGTTTGCCAGCACCCTCAATGTGCTGCCGCACTACAGGCAGGGCACGCTCAAGTTCCTTGGCGTCAGCAGCCAAAAAGCACTGCCGCAGTTTCCCGGCTTGCCCGCCATCGCCGATACGGTTGCGGGCTACCACTCCGAGGCCTGGTTCGGCCTATTCGGCCCCGCCAGGCTACCCCGTGATGTAACGGAAACCTTGTACGCGGCCGTGCGGCAGGCACTGGACGCGCCGGCCTACCGCCGGCGCATGGACGCGGAGGCGGCGTCCGTCCCCACGATGACGCCCGGCGAGTTTTCCGACTTCATCAAGAAGGACGTGGCGTTCTGGGGAGACATCGTCAAGAAATCCGGAGCCATGGTGGAATGATGCCTCGTACATTGGCCCAGAAGCTCATCGGCAGGGCATGCGGCAACCCGCAAGTCCGCCCCGGCGACATCGTCACCTGCAAGGTGGACCTGGCGATGATGCACGACTCGGGCGGCCCGCGCCGCCTCAAGCCCCATCTGGATGCCCTGGGCGCGCGTGTCTGGGCCCCCGAGCGCATCGTCGTCGTCACCGATCACTATGTGCCCGCCATGGACGAAAGCAGCGCGCAGATCGTTCGCATCGCCCGCGATTGGGTGAAGGAGCAAGGCATTGCGCACTTCTATGACGAGCAAGGCATCTGCCACGTAGTCATGCCCCGCCACGGCCATCTGCACCCGGGCATGTTTGCCGTGGGAGGCGACAGCCACTCCTGTACGGGCGGCGCCTTCGGGGCCTACATGTTCGGCATAGGCGCCACCGAGATGCTGGGGGTGGCCGTGACCGGAGAAATCTGGCTGCGCGTGCCGGAGACCATCGCGATGGAATGGCGAGGCCGGCTGCCCACCGGCGTATGCGCCAAGGACATGATGCTGCACATGTGCACGCGATTCGGCATGAACGGCGGCCAGTACGAAGCCATCGAATACCGCGGAGAGGCTGTGCAGGCCCTGTCGATGAACGAGCGCATGACTCTGAGCAACATGGCCACCGAAATGGGCGCTCAAACAGGGCTGGTGGCGCCGGACAGCACCACCGTGGACTGGTTGCGCGCAGCCGGCGTCGGCGCACAAGCGCTCCAGGACGTGGAGCAATGGCACAGCGACGAAGGTGCTTCATTTCTGCAGTACCACCCCATGGACGCCGCGGCTTTGGCGCCCCAGGTTTCTGCGCCGGGCTCTCCCGCGCAGGCCGCCGATGCTGGCGCATTTGCACATGAGCGCCTGGACATTGCCTACATCGGCGCCTGCACCGGAGCCAAGCTGGACGATCTGCGCATGGCTGCCCAGGTATTTCGCGGCGGCCGCAAGGCCGCGGCCGGGGTACGGCTCATGGTTGCGCCAGCCAGCGCACAAGACCAGCGCCAGGCCGTACGCGAAGGCGTGCTGCAGGTGCTGCTGGATGCGGGCGCCGAACTGCTCCCGAATACCTGCGGTGCGTGCGCGGGCTATGGCGCCAATACATTCGCCGATGGAGCGAATGCCATCAGCACCACCGCACGGAACTTCAAGGGCCGCATGGGCGCAGCATCGTCGCGCGTATTCCTCGGTTCGCCCTACACGGTTGCCGCATCGGCCATTACCGGCCATGTCACCGATCCGCGGGAGTTCCTCGCATGACGAACACCTTCACCACAGGCAACAGCTGGATCTTGGGCGACGACATCAACACAGACTACCTGGCGCCTGGCAAGTACATGAAATACGGCATCGACACCATTGCCCAGCACTGCCTGGAAGATGTCGAGCCACGCTTCGCACGCGAGGTACGCCCAGGCGACATCATCTTCTGCGGCAACAATTTCGGCGCCGGTTCATCGCGCGAGCAAGCCGTGGAAGTGCTGCGCTTTCTCGGCGTGCGCTGCGTCATCGCGCGCTCGTTCGCGGGCCTGTTCTACCGCAATGGATTCAACCTGGGCCTGCCTTTGCTGCAGGGCCCGCCGGACGATCCCGCGCCGGCCTGGGGAATCGCCCACGGCGCCCACGTGCAGCTGGACCTGCCTCGCGCCCGGATCGAACTTCCTGAAAGCGGACGCGCCCTTGCGTGCCAGCCCATTCCCGGGCACCTCCTGGCCCTGGTTGAAGACGGGGGTCTGATTCCCCACCTGAGAAAGCGTCTCGAACGTGAAAACCAATCCCGACGGCCTTGATGCCGAGCACATGAATCTTCAGCGGCGCATTCACCAGCCCGGAATCATCCTTGCCCCTGGCGTGTACGACGCATTGAGCGCACTGCTGGTGCAGCAGGCCGGCATGCAGGCTGCGTACCTGTCGGGAGCCAGCATCGCCTATACCCGGTTCGGCCGGTCCGACATCGGGCTGCTCAGCCTGGACGACGTGGCCAATGTCACTACCAACATCCGCGAGCGCGTCGGCCTGCCCCTCATCGTGGATGCCGACACCGGCTTCGGCAACGCACTCAATGTGATGCGAACGGTACGCCTGCTGGAGCGCGCCGGTGCCTCGGCGATCCAGATCGAGGACCAGACCAGCCCCAAGCGCTGCGGCCATCTGCAGGGCAAGTCCGTCATACCCACGCATGAGATGTGCGGCAAGATCCGCGCGGCCGTGGACGCGCGCCGCAGTGCCGCCACGCTCATCATTGCGCGCACCGATGCCGTGGCGGTCGAAGGCTTTGCCGCAGCGCTGGAGCGCGCGGCGCGCTATGCCGACGCGGGCGCCGACATGCTGTTCGTCGAAGCCGTGCGCAGCCGCGAGCACATGGAGGCAGCCAATGCCCAGCTCGGCCCCTTGCGCCCCCTGATGGTGAACATGGTGGAAGGCGGGATGACACCTGTGTCGTCGGCCCGGGCCCTGCAAGATATCGGCTATCGACTGGCGATCTTCCCCGGAGGAACCGTGCGTGCCCTCACCCACGCGCTGCAAGGCTACCTGGCCAGCCTGCAAGCCCATGGGACCACCCAGCCTTGGCGCGATCGCATGCTGGACTTCGACACGCTCAACGCGGTCATCGGCACCCCCGAATTGCTGGCTCTTGGCCAGCGCTATGATTGACCGGGCAGCACCCCGAAGCCGACACTCCTATCCGGTCCCTTCTGCGCCCATAGAGGAGAGTGCATGAGACCGCCCGCCAGCACCGTCCCGCTGTTCCAGCAAGTCGCAGAGATCCTGCGCCAACGCCTGCGGGATGGCATCTACCCGCTGGGGATTCCCCTGCCTGGCGAACGCGAACTTACACGAGAGTTCGGCGTGGCGCGTACCACCGTGCGATCGGCGCTGTCGCGGCTGCAGGAGGAAGGGAAAATCATCCGATTGCGCGGCCAGGGCACCATGCCCCTGGAGCAAGCCAGTACCGACGCACACGCCAAGATCCGCAACGGACTGCTGGAAAACATACTTCGCTTCGGCCAGCGCACGCGCATCACCTTGCAGTCCGCGCACTACGTGGCGGCAGACGCAAAAATAGCCGAGGCCCTGCAGCTGCAGCCCGAAAGCCGCGTCATGCGTATCGTGCGAGTACGCAAGTCAAGGCATATTCCCTTGCAATGCACCGAGGTCTATCTGCCTGCGGCCATTGCCGAGCTGATCGATCTGCGGGCGCTGGAAGATCTGCCGCTGCTCGAAGCCATCGAACGCGCAGGCCATCCATTTGCCCAAGGCGAGCAGGAACTCATTGCGGTGAATGCCACGCCCGAAGTGGCCCAGATGCTGCAAATCCCCACCGGGGCACCGCTGCTGCGCATCCACCGGGTGGTATCAGACGCCCAAGGCGTGCCCCTCCAGTACCTCATCGGCCACTACGCCCCTGCCCGCTACCATTACCGCATGCGCCTGTCGCGCACCGGCGGATCGACGAAGGTCTGGATCACCGATTGAGCACGCATGCGGTGCATGCGGCAGTGGCGCATCAAGGCTTGTATCGGCGGCGGCAGCACGTCACTCCACCGCCGCCTCGCGCAGCGTGGCCATCACCGGGCGGGTCAGCACCTCGCGCAGGCCCCACCAGCCGGCGGCCAGCGCCAGCGCCGCGCCCACGGCACCGCCGGCCAGCGGCACCCAGGGCGACGGCAGCCAGGCAAACTCGAACACATAGCGCGCCAGCGCCCAGCCAATCGCCATCGCCACCACGCTGGCCAGCACTCCGGCCAGCAGGCCCACGCCTGCCAGCTCGGCGCGCTGCACCTGGCGCAGCAGGCCCGAGCCAGCGCCCACGGCACGCATGATGGCGAATTCGCGCGCGCGCTCTTCGCGCGTGGCGGTGATGGCGCCGAACAGCACCACCAGCCCGGCCGCCAGCGTGAAGCCGAACAGGTACTCCACCGCGCGGATCACCTGGTCGAGCACCCGCTGCAGCTGTGCGATGGTGGCGCGCAGGTCCACATTGGTGATGTTCGGAAACTCGCGCACCAGCGCATTGTCGAAGCCCGGCACATCGGGGGCGCGGTAGGCGGCCAGGTAGGTCACGGCCACATCGTCCATGCGCTCCACCGGGTAGATCACGAAGAAATTCGCCCGCATCCTGCCCCAGTCCACCTTGCGCAGGCTGGTGATGGTGCTCTCGCGCTGCACGCCGCCCATGTCGAAGCGCAGCCGGTCGCCAAGCTTGAGGCCCAGCGTCTCGGCGATGCCCGACTCCACGCTGACGCCCTGCGCATCGCCCGCTGTCCAGCGGCCCGCGACGATCTGGTTGTTCTCCGGCGGCGCGGCGGTGTACGAGATATTGAACTCGCGGTCCACCAGCCGCTGCGCGCGCTCTTCGGTGTAGTCCTGCGGGCTCACGTCGCGGCCGTTGACCTGCAGCAGCCGCCCGCGCACCATCGGGTACCAGTCGAGCTTGTCCACCCCGGCCCGCGCCACCGCCTGCCTGAAGGGCTGCGCCTGGTCGGGCATGATGTTGATGACGAAGCGGTTCATCGCATCGGGCGGCGTGGTCTGGCGCCAGCTCTGGATCAGGTCGGTGCGCAGCAGCACCAGCAGCACCAGCGCCATCAGGCCCACGGCCAGGCCGCTGACCTGCACCACGGTGAACCACGGCCGCGCCGCCACCTGGCGCGTGGCCAGCACCAGCCAGCGCGGCGCGGTGTTCTCGTTGACGGCGCGGCGCAGCAAGGCAATGGCCGCCGCGCCCAGTGCGGCGAACAGCAGCGCCGCCGCCGCGAAGCCGCCCACGGCTATGCCGCCGAGCTTGAGATCGCCGCTCACCAGCACCAGCAGCGCGGCAAACCCCGCCACGCCCAGCGCCAGCACCGAGGCCGACGCCGGCTTGATCGCGCCCAGTTCGCGCCGCAGCACATGCAGCGGCGGCACCCGCGCCAGCTGCAGCACCGGCGGCAGGCCGAAGGCCGCCAGCAGCGTCAGCCCCATGCCCATGCCCAGCGCCGCGGGCCACCAGCTCGGCGGCGGCAAGGCGGTGTCGACCAGATCGGCCAGCAGCCGCACGAACACCTCGTGCACCGCAAAGCCCAGCGCCACGCCCAGCACGCTGGCCGCCAGGCCCGCCGCGGCAAACTCCACCACATAGGCGCCGGCGATGCGGCGCTGCGCCAGCCCCAGCACGCGCAGCAGCGCGGCGCCCTGCAGATGGGCCTCGGCGAAGCTGCGCGCCGCCAGCGCCACCGCCACCGCCGACAGCAGGGCCGCCAGCAGCGCCACCAGGTTGAGGAACTTCTGCGCGCGCTCGATCGTCTGCTGCATCTCGGGGCGGCCGCTGTCCAGCGACTCTATGCGCACGCCGCGGCTGGCGGCAGCGCCATCCACGCCCTTGAGCTGCTGCTCGGCCCATTGCGCAAAGGCCTTCACCTGGCGGGGCTCGCCCGCCACCGCGAAGCGGTAGACCAGGCGGCTGGCCGGCTGCACCAGGCCGGTGGCGGCCAGGTCGGCCTCGCGCATCATCACCCGCGGCGCAAAGTTCAGAAAGCCGGCGCCGCGGTCCGGCTCCACCGTGATCACGCGGGCGATGCGCAGCTGCCTGTCGCCCAGCCACAGCTTCTGCCCGGGCCGCAGGTTCAGCGCTTCGAGCAGCCCCTCGTCCACCCAGACCTCGCCGCTGCCGGGTATGCCGGCAGCCACCGCGTCGGGCAGGCCCGGCGCATCGGCCACGCGCAGGCTGCCGCGCAGCGGATAGCCCGGCTGCACCGCCTTCAGCGCCACCAGCCGGCTCTCGCCGCCATCGGCGTCGTCGGCCCGGGCCATGGTCGGAAAGCTCGCCGAAACCGCGCCGGCGAGCTGCAGCGCGGCTGCCCGCTGCACATAGGCGGCCGGCGTGGGCTGGTCGCTGACCACCACCACATCGCCGCCGAGCAGCTGGCCGGCATCGCGCTTGAGCCCGGCCTGCAGCCGGTCCGAAAAGAAACCCACCGACGCCAGCGCCGCCACCGCCAGCGCCACGGCCACCAGCAATAGCCGCAGCTCGCCCGCCCGCCAGTCGCGCCACAGCTGGCGCAGCCCCAAGGAAAAAATGCTCTGACCCATGGAGCGATACGGTAGCGGAGTTGGGGAAACCCTCTGCGAACGCCCGGCTTCACGCGGCCGCCCCACCGCGCAAGCCGCTCATCGCGCCACCACGACCGTTCGTCCTGGTTTCTGCCCCAAGACGCGGTGCCGCCGCTAGCATCCGCGCCCATGCAGCTACGGTATTTGCCCCTCCCGCGCCTGCCGGCTGGCTTCAGCGCCGCCGAGCTGCTGGCGGTGCTCGCCGTCATGGCGATCGTGGTGGCGCTGGCGGCACCCAGCTTCAGCGGGCTGATCGACCGCTGGCGCGTACGCCAGGCGGCCGAGGGGCTGCAGTCCACGCTGTACTACGCGCGCTCGGAGGCCATCCGGCGCGGCGGCCGCGTGGCCATGCGCAAGCATCCGCAAAACACCGAGGGCTGCAGGCAGGCCGCCACCACGCAGGCCTGGGGCTGCGGCTGGTTCGTGTTCGTGGACAGCAACCGCAACGGCACGCGCCAAGCCAATGAGGCGCTGCTGCAGACCGTGGCGCCGCCCACCGGGCTCGACATCATGCGCCGGCCTGGCGGCCCGGTCATCCAGTTCGACCGCTACGGCATGGCCAACGGCGCGAACATCTTCAGCTTCACCATCTCGCCGGCCGCCTCGGGCATCGCATCGCCCGCGACCCGCACGCTGTGCCTGGCCAGCGGCGGCCGCATACGGATACTGGAAGGAGAGGCCTCATGCCAATAGCGGCAACCCGCTGCAGCCGCCAGCGCGGCTTCAGCCTGATCGAGGCGCTGGTGGCCCTTTTGGTCACCGCGCTGGGCCTGCTGGGCATCGTGGGCCTGCAGCTGCGCGCCCTGGCCGACACCCAGACCGCGGTGCGCCGCGCGCAGGCGCTGCGGCTGATCGAGGACCTGGGCGAGCGCATGAGGACCAACCCGAATGCGCTGCTGAACATCGCGCAGTACCTGTCCAGCTACGGGCAAAAAGGCGGCGACATCCACGCCACCGACTGCGCCGCCACCGCCTGCAGCCCGGCGCAGCTGGCCCGGTACGACCTGCGGCAATGGAAGACCACGGTACAGCACAGCCTTCCCGCCGGGCAGGCCAGCGTGTTCTTCGCGCCCGGCGAAGCCGCCGGCGGCGACCGCCGCCAGCTCGGCGTGATGATCGCCTGGCGCGAGAACGAGCGCCGCATCGACGACCCGCACGACCGGCAGGCCTACCGCGACCCCATCGACGCCAGCCAGCTGCGCCAGGCAGACGGCAGCTTCACCCCGGGCGCGGGCGGCGCCAACGCCTGCCCCGCGGGGTTCAGCTGCCATCTGCAATGCCTGGGGGTTTCGGCCCGTTGCGCACCCTACGCGCCCGGCGGCAGCCAGGTGTACTGCCCATGACGCGGCCGCGCCGGCCATTGCGCATGCGCGGCCTGCAGCGCGGCACCACGCTGGTCGAGCTGCTGCTTGGCCTGGCCACCGGGTTGCTGGTGGTTGCGGTGGCCATCGGTGCGCTGATGCTCGTGCGTGGCAGCTCCGCCAGCATCGGCGATGCCAGCGGCATTCAGCAGCAAGCGGCCTACATCATGCGGGTGCTAGGCCTGCAGCTGCGCCAGGCCGGCTCGCTGTACCTGAACCCCGATGCAGCGGGCGGCGCCGGCACCGACGCGCTGGGCGCGGTGGTGTTCGAGACCCGAGCCCAGGCGCACGGCGGCGGCAACGGCTTCGCGCCCGAAGACCGGCTCGTGGGCGGCGCCCAGGCCATGGCGATTGGCTTTCGGCGCTATGCGGAGCGGGTATTCCTGACCGGCAGTGCCACCGGCAGCGACTACCTGATGCGCAACTGCACCGGCGGCCCGGGCAGCAAAAGAGCCAATGGCAGCCCCAACAGCGACGCGCGCATCGAAAGCATCTTCAACTTCGCCGACGGCAGGCTGCTGTGCGCCGGCAACGGCGCGGCGCCGCAGCCCATCGCCCACAACCTCGCGCAGTTCGAGCTGGCCTACCTGGTGCAGACCGTGGCCGGCAATGGCGGCGCCCAGCTGCAGTACCGCAAGGGCAGCGACATGCCGCACTCCGATCCCGGCGACCCCGTCTGGCGCCAGGTGCAGGGCGTGCAGGTCTGCCTGGTGCTGCACGGCAGCGAGCCGGTCGACATGCCCGCCGGCAGCGGCTACATCGACTGCGGCGGCAGGCATGTGGACATCACCGGCCTGGCCGACCCTGGGCGCAGGAATCGCATGCACCTGCTGTTTCGCAACACCTTCCAGCTGCGCAGCCAGGGGCTGCCCTAGCCAGCGACCGCCATGCCGCAGCCCGCACATGCCGCCATCGCCAGCATCGCCGCACGCCAGCACGGCGTGGCGCTGTTCATCGTCATCGTCTTCGTCATGCTCGCGCTGCTGCTGGCGCTGTGGGCATCGCGCACAGCGCTGTTCAACGAAATGGTGGTGGGCAACGATGCGGACTACCAGCGCGCCTTCGAGGCCGCCCAGGCGCTGCTGCAAGACGCCGAACTCGATATCCGCGGCGAGCGGGCCGATGGCAGCCGCTGCGACGCCGCCCCCTGCCGTGCCCATGCCGGCGCGCTGCAGTTTCCGGGCGATGCGGCGCAAATCACGCCCTTGCTCACCCTGCTGGCTGACGTGCAGCGCAACCCCACCCGCTGCAGGGATGCCCTGTGCGCACGGCGCGTGGGGCGGCAGGATTTCTGGAACCACACCGCCCAGGCCCCCGCCAAGCCACCGGCCAATGCGGCCCTGGGCGAAAGGCCGCTGCCCGAGATGCTGGCCGTGGGCGCGCGCTACGGCCAATACACCGGCGCGGCCAACTCCAGCGGCGCCGGCCAGCGCAACCCCATCCTGGCCGAGCGCGCCGCCGAACAGGGCGGCTGGTACTGGATCGAGATCATGCGCTACAGCGACCAGGCCCGCAACGCCAGCCTGATCGTGGATGCGCCCGCCGGCCAGCTGGCGCTGGACCTCGATGTGCCCGTGGTCTTTCGCATCACGGCCCTGGCCCAAGGGCTCAAGCCCGGCACCACCGCCGTGCTGCAGCAAACCTATGCCCGAGCGCGGCTCAAGGACTGACATGCCCCCTACCCAGCAACTGCCCAAGATCCTGGCCCTGGGCGCCAGCCTGGCTTTCGCCGCCCCCCAGGCGCGGGGCCTGGAGCCGGCGGCGCCGGGCCAAGCCTACGCCGCCCAGGCCACGCAGCTGAACAACGGCCGCCGGGCGATGGTGACGGGCAATGGCCGGCACGGCGCCCGCCAGCAAGCCCAGCTGCTGCTGCAGTACCTCGACGGCGACCGGGCGCTCAAGCGCATCCCGGCCGGCACCGATGCCTCGGGCAGCGGCCTGGCCGCGCCCGCGCTGGTGGATATCGACGGCGACGGCAGGGCCGACGTGGCCTATGCCGGCGACAGCCTGGGAAACCTCTGGAAGTTCGACCTCACCGGCAGCAACGACCAGGCCTGGGCCACCGCCTTCGGCCCCAACCGCCCGCTGTTCAGCGCGCGCGGCCCGCGGGCGCAGGGCAGCGGCCCGCGCAACCAGGCGCAGCCCATCAGCACTTCCCCCATCGTGCGGCCCAACGAGCGCCTGATGAGCCTGGGCACCGGCGGGCATGCCAGGGCCGCTCCGGTCGGCGGCATGATGGTCTTCTTCGGCACTGGCAGCCGCTTCAGCCCATGCGAGCGCCAGCAGGTACAGACCCTGTATGCGGTGCTGGACAACAGCCGCTACCGCAAACCAGCCGGCAAGCCCCTGCAAATTCACCCCGGCAGCAGCGCCAGCGGCTGCGCCGCCAGGCCCGGCGGCTGCATTCCCAGGCCTGCCCCTATTGGCACGCTCGCCGGCAACGGCGCGCCGCTGGCCCGGCAGCAAATCGCCGCGCTGGACCACGGCTTCGCCACCATCATGCCCATCCAGGAGCTGACGCCGGCCAGCTGGCAGAACTACCAGGGCTGGTACCTGGACCTGCCGGCCAGCGGCGAACGCCTGCTACAGCCCGCGCGGTTCCTGGCTGGCAGCAACATCCTGGTGGTCCATACCGAGACACCACCGCCCGGGCTGGGCAGCCAGCCAGGCTGCGTGCCCGCCAAGGCGGCCGCCGGCACCGCCAGCCGGTTCCGCACGCTGCTCAACATCATGGACGGCAGGCGCCCATCGGTGCCGCTCATGGACTACAACGGCGACGGCAGCTACGACGCCGCCGACCGCAACGCGGCCCGCGCGGCGCTGCAGGCCGGCCGCCCGGATACGCTGGCCCGCATGCCCGAGCAAGCCATCCGCCCGAGCTGGCGGCAGCTGCAATGAAAGGACCCAGGCCATGCAAGCCAAGCCGCCACGGGGCTTCAGCCTGATCGAGCTGGTTATCGTGCTGGCCATCGCCGCCATCCTCAGCGCCATCGCCCTGCCGAGCTACCACGAGTACATCCGCCGCGGGCACCGCGCACAAGCCCGCGCCGCTCTGCTGCAGGCGCAGCAATGGCTGGAGCGGGCCGCCACCGCCACCGGCAGCTACCCCGCAGCCCTGCCCACCGCGCTGAGCTGGGAAGGCGATGCCGGCAAGCGCTACCACATCGCCTACGCCCCCAGCGGCGAGCCCGTCAGCGGCTATACGCTGAGCGCCACGCCCCAGGGCGCGCAGGCCGGCGATCCATGCGGCAGCTACACGCTGGCCCACAACGGGCTGCGCGGCGCCGGCAACGCCACCTCCGGCGCCATCGTGGCCGAGTGCTGGGACCGATGATGGCCGCCACCGGCGGTAGTACCATCCCTGCTCTACCGATCGTCGCTACCCCCCTCTTGCATGGACAACTTGATGGACCTCGCGCTGGCCACCGCCCGGCAGGCGCTTTTCATAACCTCGCCCAACCCGCGCGTGGGCTGCGTCATCGCCGCGCCCGATGGGCAGGTGCTCGGCGTGGGGCATACCCAGCAGGCCGGCGGGCCGCATGCCGAGATCATGGCCATGCGCGATACGGCCGCGCGCGGGCACGATGTGCGCGGCGCCACCGCCTACGTCACGCTGGAGCCCTGCTCGCACCAGGGCCGCACCGGGCCCTGCTGCGATGCGCTGGCGGCAGCGGGCATCGCGCGGGTGGTGGCCTCGCTGGCCGATCCGAACCCGCTGGTCGCGGGCCAGGGCTTTGCGCGGCTGCGGGCCGCGGGCGTCGCGGTCGAGGTGGGGCCGGGCGCCGCGCAGGCGCGCGCACTCAACCTGGGCTTCTTCAGCCGCATGGTGCGCCGCCAGCCCTGGGTGCGGCTCAAGGCCGCGATGTCGCTCGACGGCGGCACCGCGCTGCCCGACGGCAGCAGCCAGTGGATCACCTCGGAGGCGGCGCGCGCCGACGGCCACCAGTGGCGGGCGCGGGCCTGCGCCATCCTCACCGGCGTGGGCACGGTGCTGGCCGACGATCCAGCGCTCGATGTGCGCTATGTGGACACGCCGCGCCAGCCGCGCCTGGTGGTGCTGGACAGCCAGCTGCGCACGCCGCCCACCGCGCGCTTGTTCGCCGCGCCGCGCCAGGTGCTGGTCTACTGCGCCAGCGCGCCGGCGCAGCAGCGCGCCGCGCTGCAGGCCGCGGGCGCCCAGGTGGTGGAGCTGCCCGATGGGCGGGGCCGGGTCGACCTGGCCCGCCTGCTGCACGAGCTGGCCGCGCGCGAGGTGAACGAGCTGCATGTGGAGGCTGGCGGCCAGCTCAACGGCGCACTGCTGGCCGCCGGGCTGGTGGACGAATGCCTGCTGTACCTGGCGCCCAAGCTGCTCGGGCAGGCGCAGACCGCCTTCAACGGCCTGCAGCTACCGAGCCTGTCGGCCGCTGCCGCCCTGGAAGTACGGCATATCGACAGCGTGGGGCCGGACATCCGCATCCAGGCCATGGTGCAGGGGCGCGACGGGTTCTGAAATGCCGCCCCCGGAATGCCGCATACAGAGCCGCCATGTATGCTGCAGAAATCTGTATGCATATATGGCAGGGGGATTCACCGTGAAAACCACGCTCAACCTGAACGATGCCTTGCTGAAGGAAGCGAAAACGCTGGCCGCGCAGCAGCGCACCAGCCTGACCCACCTGATCGAAGAAGGCCTGCAGTTGCGCCTGCGCATGCAGCAAAACCGCCTCCAGCCGCCATCGCTGCCCGTCCACCACGGACAGTGCGGGCTTGCCTCCGGGCTGGATGGCCTGAGCAACAAGGCACTGCTGGAGGCCGCAGACGGTGGCGCCTGATGTCGACGTGCTGGTGGCGGCCTCGCGCAGCGACCACCCCCATCACCTGCCGGCACGGCGCTGGCAGGAACAGGCATTGGCCGACGCGGGCCGGGGCGCCACTTTCACGCTGCAACCCATGGTCACCGCCAGCTTTCTCCGGCTGGTGACACATCCGAAGATATTCGTCCAGCCTACCCCCATGGCCGAAGCGCTGCGCTTCATCGAGGCGATCTTGGACTTTCCCGGCGTGACGGTGCCTGCGCTGGGGCCGGAATGGCCGCAGCTGCAGTCGCTATGTGCCGGCAAGGAGCTCAGCGGCAACGATGTTCCGGAGGCCTGGCTGGCGGCGGCAGCCCTGCACCAGGGCGGGCATGTGGTCAGCTTTGACGGCGACTTCAAGCGCCTGCTGCCCAGGTCTTGGTTCACGCGACTTGGCGCTCAGCTGGCATAGCCCAGGCAGGCCCCCGCATCGGGCATGCCGCGGCATTCGCGCAGCAGGCGGCGTTCGCGCTCGGTGGTGGTTTCGCCGCTGCCGCCGCTGTCGTGCTTGCTGCTCCTGCGGCTCCGCTGAGGCGCCTTGGTGCGCTGGCGCGGCTCCTTGGCCGCAGCCGCGGGCCGCTCGGCCTGCGCGGACGGCGGGCGCTTGGTGGCCTGCGCGGACGGCGGGCGCTTGGTGGCCTGCGCGGCGCTGCCGGCGCCCAGCGCCCATGCCAGCAGCAGGCCGGCCAGGCACAGTGATGTTCTTGCCATGTTTTCCTCCCCCTTCGGGCGCCAGCGTAGCAAAGAAATGGCCCCCACGCTTGCCCACTTCGTGTGGCCGCTGCCCCCCGAGGGGGCGCTTTTTGCCTTGGGGCGGCCCGGCGGC
>NZ_JBMDII010000032.1:0-58980 GCF_057808605.1 Comamonas sp. FG99 | reverse complement strand
CCCCCCCCCCCCCCCCCCGCCGCCGAAGCTGCCGCAGGCCTGCGCGGCCGCATCGCGCAGCCACCACTGCCCCCGCCCGTCCAGCCCCAGCCAGCCGTAGCAGGCGGGCACATCGGGCCATTTCGCCATGGCCTGCTTCACGATATCGTCCATGGAGGCAATTGTGGCCCATCCCAAGCCGCCGCAATAGCTGTCAATCGCTTACATTGGCGGCATCGGTTCTCTGCAACAATGCCCCGGGTACAGCATCAGGAAGGGACCACCATGAAACGATTTGCGATCATCCTTGCCGCCACGCTGGCCCTGTCGGGCTGCGGCTACAACGACTTCCAGCGCCTGGATGAAAAAAGCAAGGCCGCCTGGAGCGAGGTGCTGAACCAGTACCAGCGCCGCGCCGACCTGGTGCCCAACATCGTGGCCTCGGTCAAGGGCGAGGCCAATTTCGAGCAGGACACGCTCACCAAGGTGATCGAGGCGCGCGCCAAGGCCACCTCGATCCAGGCCACGCCCGAGCTGATCAACAACCCCGAGGCCTTCAACAAGTTCCAGCAGGCGCAGGGCGAGCTGTCGAGCGCGCTGTCGCGCCTGATGGTGGTGGCCGAGCAGTATCCGCAGCTCAAGGCCAACCAGGCCTTCCGCGACCTGCGGGTGACGCTGGAGGGCACCGAGAACCGCATCGCCGTGGCGCGCGAGCGCTACATCGGCACGGTGCAGGCCTACAACGTGCTGGCCCGCAGCTTCCCGACCAACATCACCGCCAAGGTCTTCAGCTACGAGCCCAAGGCCAACTTCACGGTGCAGAACGAGGCCGAGATCTCCACGCCGCCAAAGGTCGATTTCTCCAGCGGCAACAAGTAAGCCGAGGCCAGGCCCCACCATGACGCAGATCCTGCGGGCGCTCGTCGCCATCTTGCTGCTGGCATTCGGCTGGGCCACGGCGGCCCATGCCGAGGTGCAGGCCATACCGGCGCTCAGCGGCCATGTGATCGACGGCACGGGCACGCTGTCGGCCCAGGAGCATGGCGCGCTGGAGCAGCGCCTCGCCGAGCTGGAGCGCAGCACTGGATCGCAGGTGGTGATGCTGCTGGTGCCGAGCACCGCGCCCGAGGACATCGCGGCCTACGCCAACCGGGTGGCCAACGCCTGGAAGATCGGCCGCAAGGAGGTGGGCGACGGCGTGCTGGTGGTGGTGGCCAAGAACGACCGGCGCATGCGCATCGAGGTGGCCAAGTCGCTGGAGGGCGCGATACCCGATCTGCGCGCGGCGCGCATCATCGACGAACGCATGGCGCCGCAATTTCGCAACAACCGCTATGCGGCCGGCCTGGCCGATGCCGCCGACGCGATAGGCGCCGCCATCCGCGGCGAGAGCCTGCCCGCGCCCAGCGCGGCGCGCAAGCAGCCAGGCCCCGCATCGCTGCTGGATGGCGTGGACCTGCCCACGCTGGCGATTTTCTTCTTTGTCTTCGTCACCATCGCCGGCTCGGTGCTGCGCGGGCTGCTGGGCCGACCGCTGGGCTCGGTCGCGGCCGGCGGCATCGCCGGCGTCAGCGCCTTCGCGCTCAGCGCCAGCCTGCTGCTGGCCGGCGGCGTGGGCGTGGTGGCCTTTTTGCTGGTGCTGCTCACCGGCGCCAGCGGGCGCGGCAGCTCGCTGGGCGGGCGCGGCGGCGGCCCCTTCGTGCCGATGGGCGGCGGTTGGGGCTCGTCCGGCGGCGGTGGCGGCTGGAGCGGCGGCTCTTCCGGCGGCGGCTTCAGCTCGGGTGGCGGGGGCGATTTCGGCGGCGGCGGCGCGTCGGGGGATTGGTAATGGGCAACTGGCTTTCACGTTCGGCACGGCAGCTGCGCCACCGCTTGCGCGACCAGCGTACCCGGCAGGTGCTGTCGGCGGCGGCGCACCAGCGCATCGGCGATGCGATCGCCGAAAGCGACCATCGCCACACCGGGCTGATCCGCGTCTATGTGGAATCCGCCCTGCCCTGGAGCTACATCCGGCGCGATGCGCCGGTGCGCGAGCGCGCCATCATGCAATTCAGCAAGCTGCGGGTATGGGACACCGAGGAGAACAACGGCGTGCTGATCTACCTGCTGCAGGCCGACCGCGCGATCGAGATCGTGGCCGACCGCGCGCTGGC
This sequence comes from Comamonas sp. FG99, assembly GCF_057808605.1. Taxonomy (NCBI): domain Bacteria; kingdom Pseudomonadati; phylum Pseudomonadota; class Betaproteobacteria; order Burkholderiales; family Comamonadaceae; genus Comamonas; species Comamonas sp. FG99. The sequence goes on along the minus strand of NZ_JBMDII010000032.1, from coordinate 56,848 downwards.
CCGCGCGGTGCCGGCGCAGCAGTGGCAGGCGATGGTGCAGCAGATCAGCCAGACGCTGCGCAGCCAGTCGTACGAGGCCGGGCTGCTGCAGGCGGTGGAGCTGGTGGCGGCCGTGCTGCAGGTGCATTTCCCGGCAGCCCGCACCGGGCAAAAATAAAAAAGCCACCCGGGCGGGTGGCTTGCTGGCCGCTCGGCGCCAAACGGATCAGCGCTTTTGGCGGTATTTCTGCAAGGCGGCGATCTGGGCGGCCATCACGGCCAGCTCGGACTGTGCCTTGGCCAGGTCCAGGTCGCTCTTGGCCAGCTTGACGGCCTCTTCGGCCTTCTTCTTGGCTTCTTCGGCCTTCTTCTCGTCCAGGTCCTTGCCGCGCACGGCGGTGTCCGAGAGGACGGTCACCCGGTCCGGCTGCACTTCCAAGATACCCCCGGCCACGAAGATGAACTCCTCGCCGCCATCGGGTTTCTCGATACGCACCGAACCCGGCTTGATGCGGGTGATCAGCGGAATGTGGCGTGGGTAGATGCCCAGCTCGCCCATCTCGCCGGGCAGCGCGACAAAGCGCGCCTCGCCGGAGAAGAGGGACTCTTCTGCGCTGACCACATCAACGTGGATGGTGTTCATCTTTGCTCCTAGAAACAGTGGGACATCGAACAGGCGCCGCCGCTAACGGGCGGCGGGCGCCCGGTACGCATCAGCCCACCTTCTTGGCCTTTTCCATCGCCTCGTCGATGGTGCCCACCATGTAGAACGCCTGTTCGGGCAGGTGGTCGCATTCGCCGTTGACGATCATCTTGAAGCCGCGGATGGTTTCGGCCAGCGGCACGTACTTGCCGGGCGCGCCGGTGAACACTTCGGCCACGTGGAACGGCTGCGACAGGAAACGCTGGATCTTGCGCGCACGGGCCACGGTGAGCTTGTCTTCGGGAGCCAGCTCGTCCATGCCCAGAATCGCGATGATGTCGCGCAGTTCCTTGTAGCGCTGCAGCGTGCCCTGCACGGCGCGGGCCACCTTGTAGTGCTCCTCGCCCACGACCTGCGGGTCGAGCTGGCGGCTGGTGGAGTCCAGCGGGTCCACGGCGGGGTAGATGCCCAGGGCGGCGATGTCACGCGACAGCACCACGGTGGAGTCCAAGTGGGCGAAGGTCGTGGCAGGCGACGGGTCGGTCAAGTCGTCGGCAGGCACGTACACGGCCTGGATCGAGGTGATCGAGCCGACCTTGGTCGAGGTGATGCGCTCTTGCAGGCGGCCCATTTCCTCGGCCAGCGTAGGCTGGTAGCCCACGGCGGAAGGCATACGGCCCAGCAGAGCGGACACTTCGGTACCGGCCAGCGTGTAGCGGTAGATGTTGTCCACGAAGAACAGCACGTCGCGGCCTTCGTCGCGGAAGGCTTCAGCCATCGTCAGGCCGGTCAGCGCCACGCGCAGGCGGTTGCCCGGCGGCTCGTTCATCTGGCCGTAGACCATGGCCACCTTGGACTCGCCCAGGTTTTCCTGGTTGACCACGCCGGCGTCCGACATTTCATGGTAGAAGTCGTTGCCTTCGCGGGTACGCTCACCCACACCAGCGAACACCGACAGACCGCTGTGGGCCTTGGCGATGTTGTTGATGAGCTCCATCATGTTCACGGTCTTGCCCACGCCGGCGCCACCGAACAGGCCCACCTTGCCGCCCTTGGCGAACGGGCACACCAGGTCGATCACCTTGATGCCGGTTTCCAGCAGTTCCTGCGAAGGCGACAGCTCGTCGTACGCGGGAGCCTTGCGGTGGATGGAGGCCGTCAGGGCCTGATCCACGGGGCCGCGCTCGTCGATGGGGTTGCCCAGCACGTCCATGATGCGGCCGAGCGTTGCCTTGCCCACGGGCACGGTGATGGAGTTGCCGGTGTTGGTCACCATCAGGCCGCGCTTGAGGCCGTCGGAAGAACCCAGCGCAATGGTGCGCACCACGCCGTCGCCCAGCTGCTGCTGCACTTCCAGCGTCAGCGCGGAGCCTTCGAGCTTGAGCGCGTCGAACACCTTGGGCATACGGTCACGCGGAAACTCCACGTCCACCACAGCGCCGATACATTGAACAATCTTGCCCTGAACGCCTGCGTTCACTTGAGTATTCCCTTGAGCCATCTTTTTGCTCCAATATTGATTTCAGCCCAGCTGCTTACACAGCGGCGGCGCCCGCCACGATTTCCGACAACTCGGTCGTGATCGCTGCCTGGCGCGTCTTGTTGTAGACCAGCTTGAGCTCGTTGATCACGTTGCCGGCATTGTCCGTCGCGGCCTTCATCGCGACCATGCGCGCGGACTGCTCGGAAGCCATGTTGTCGGCCACCGCGGAGTAGATCAGCGACTCCACGTAGCGCACCAGCAGCTCGTCGATCACGCTTTGCGCATCGGGCTCGTAGATGTAGTCCCAGCCATGAGCCGGCGCGGATCCCTGCATCGCCTCGGTCGACAGCGGCAGCAGCTGCTCCACCACCGATTCCTGCTTCATCGTGTTGATGAACTTGGTGTAGCACAGATAGACTGCCTGGAGCTTACCTTGCGCGTATGCGTCCAGCAGCACCTTGACCGGGCCGATCAGCGCTTCGAGGTGCGGCGTGTCGCCCAGCGCGGTGGCATTGGCCACCACCTTGGCGCCCACGCGCGTCAGGAAGCTCAGGCCCTTGCCGCCAATGGCGACGGCTTCGGCGCTGACACCGGCGGACTGCAGGTCCTTGAGCTTGTTCGTCACGGCACGCAGCACATTGGTGTTCATGCCGCCGCACAGGCCCTTGTCGGTGGACACCACGATCATGCCCACCTTCTTGGCGTCGTGCGACACCATGAAGGGGTGGACATACTCGGGGTTCGCCTGGCTCAGATGAGCCGCAATTGCGCGAATCTTCTCGCTGTATGGACGGGCCGCCAGCATCCGCTCCTGCGCCTTGCGCATTTTGGATGCGGCAACCATCTCCATGGCCTTGGTGATCTTCTTGGTGTTTTCCACCGATTTGATCTTGCCGCGTATTTCCTTGCCTGCTGCCATGATGACTCCTCGCCCGAATTAAGCGAAGGACTTCTTGAATGCAGTGATGGCTGCAGTCAGTTCGGCCTCGTCCTTGCCTTCCTTGTCGAAGGCGCGGTTCTGGTTCAGGCGGTCGAGCAAGGCGCCGTGGCTGGTCTTCAGGAACTGGTGCAGGCCCGATTCGAACGGCAGCACCTGTTTGACTTCGATGTCGTCCATGAAGCCCTTGTTCACTGCGAACAGCGAGGCGGCCATCAGCGCGATGGACAGCGGGCTGTACTGGGGCTGCTTGAGCAGCTCGGTCACGCGGGCGCCGCGGTCCAGCTGCTTGCGGGTGGCTTCGTCCAGGTCGGAGGCGAACTGCGCGAACGCAGCCAGCTCACGGTACTGGGCCAGGTCGGTACGGATACCGCCGGACAGGCCCTTGACCAGCTTGGTCTGGGCAGCGCCACCGACGCGCGACACCGAGATACCGGCGTTGATGGCGGGGCGGATACCGGCGTTGAACAGGTTGGTTTCCAGGAAGATCTGGCCGTCGGTGATCGAGATCACGTTGGTCGGCACGAAGGCGGACACGTCGCCAGCCTGGGTTTCGATGATCGGCAGCGCGGTCAGCGAACCGGTCTTGCCCTTGACCTCACCCTTGGTGAAGGCTTCCACGTAGTCGGCGTTCACGCGGGCGGCGCGCTCGAGCAGGCGGCTGTGGAGATAGAACACGTCGCCGGGGAAGGCTTCGCGTCCCGGCGGGCGGCGCAGCAGCAGCGAAACCTGGCGGTAGGCCACGGCCTGCTTGGACAGGTCGTCATAGACGATCAGCGCGTCTTCGCCGCGGTCGCGGAAGTACTCGCCCATGGTGCAGCCCGAGTAGGCCGACACGTACTGCATCGCAGCGGATTCGGAGGCGGTGGCAGCCACGACGATGGTGTATTCCATCGCGCCGGCCTGCTCCAGCGAGCGCACCACGTTCTTGACCGACGACGCCTTCTGGCCGATGGCGACGTAGATGCAGGTCACGCCCTGGCCCTTCTGGGCCAGGATGGTGTCGATGGCCACGGCGGTCTTGCCGGTCTGGCGGTCGCCGATGATCAGCTCGCGCTGGCCACGGCCCACAGGCACCATCGCGTCGATGGACTTGATGCCCGACTGCAGCGGCTGGTCCACCGACTGGCGCGCGATCACGCCGGGAGCGACCTTCTCGATCACGTCGGTCATCTTGGCGTTGATCGGGCCCTTGCCGTCAATGGGCTGGCCCAGGGCGTTGACCACGCGGCCGATCAGCTCGGGGCCGACAGGCACTTCCAGGATGCGGCCCGTGCACTTGACGGTGTCGCCTTCGGAGATGTGCTCGTATTCGCCCAGAATCACGGCGCCGACGGAGTCGCGCTCGAGGTTCAGCGCCAGGCCGTAGGTGGGCTGGCCGTCGGGGGTTGCCGGGAACTCCAGCATTTCGCCCTGCATCACGTCGGACAGGCCATGCACGCGCACGATACCGTCCGTCACCGACACCACCGTACCTTCGTTACGAACATCAGCGCTGCCTGACAGACCCTCAATGCGGCTCTTGATCAGTTCAGAAATTTCTGCGGGATTGAGTTGCATCACTCTTTCCTTTTCATTGTTTAGCCGAATCCTTCAACTGCTCTAGGCAGTGAGGGTTGCTTTCATTTGTTCCAGACGGGCCTTGACGGAAGTGTCCAGCACCTCGTCGCCCACCACCACGCGAACGCCGCCGATCAGCGAGTCGTCCAGCCGGGTGGCCAGGTTGAGCTTGCGGCCAAAGCGCTTCGCCAGCACCGGCTCCAGCGCCTGGAGCGCGGCTGCGTCCAGCGGGAATGCGCTGTACACCAGGGCATCCGACGAGCCGTTGCGCTGGTTCACCAGCGTGCGGAACTGCGCGGCCACTTCGGGCAGCGCTTCCAGGCGGCGGTTTTCCACCAGCGTGCGCAGGAAATTGCGCGCCAGATCGGACAGTGCACAAGCACGCGCCTGGGCCACACCCGACACCACGTCGATCACCTGATCGTCCGTGGCCTTGGGGTTGTCGGCCAGCTGGCGCATTTGAGGGTCGGCGGCAATCGCCGCCAATACGTCCACCCAAGACACGGCTTCGTCCAAGCTTGCGCCCTTGTCGGCGCAGGCCTTGAACAAGGCTTCGGCGTAAGGGCGGGCAATGGTGGCGATTTCTGCCATATCTTGCTTCCTTACAGCTCGGTCTTCAGGCGGTTGAGCAAATCACTGTGAACGGCGGGGTTCACTTCCTTGCGCAGAATCTGCTCGGCACCCTTCACAGCCAGGGCAGCCACTTGCTCGCGCAGCGCTTCACGCGCCTGCACGGCTTGCTGCTGGGCCTCGGCACGGGCGGCGGCGATGATCTTGTTGCCTTCCTCGCTGGCGCGGGCCTTGGCCTCTTCCACGATGGCCTGGGCGCGGCGGTCGGCATCCGCGATGCGCGACGCTGTTTCATTGCGCGTCTGAGCCAGTTCCGACTCCACGCGCTTGTTCACAGCCGTCAACTCCGACTTTGCCTTATCAGCAGCGGCCAGACCATCGGCGATTTTCTTTGCTCGCTCATCCAACGCCTTGGCAATAGGTGGCCACACGAACTTCATCGTGAACCACACCAGAATCAAGAAGACTATGGCCTGAACGAACAGGGTCGCGTTAATACTCACGGCAACACCTTTCTATCTAGGGCGTTGATCGGAGCTTAGGCCAGTGCGAAGGGGTTGGCGAAAGCGAACAGCAGGGCGATGGCCACGCCGATCAGGAATGCGGCGTCGATCAGACCGGCCAAGATGAACATCTTGGTTTGCAGTTCGTTGATCAGCTCAGGCTGGCGAGCGGAGGATTCCAGGAACTTGCCGCCCATCAGAGCAATACCGATCGAAGCGCCGATAGCGCCCAGACCAACGATCAGACCACAAGCCAGAGCGACGAGACCGAGAATGTTTTCCATGATGACTCCTGAGATAAAAAAGAAAGAAAGGTTAAAAGGAAAGGGAAAGGTCAGTGAGCTTCATGCGCCTGGCCGAGGTAGATCAGCGTCAGCATCATGAAAATGAAGGCTTGCAGGGTGATCACCAGAATGTGGAAGATCGCCCAGATCGCACCCGCAATGATGTGCCCCACGGGGAGCAACACACCAGAGAGTGACATGGCAGCCGCGCCGCCCATCAGGGCGATCAGCATAAACACCAGCTCACCAGCGTACATGTTGCCGAACAGCCGCATGCCATGCGACACGGTCTTGGCAACGTATTCGATGATCTGCATCAGCAGATTCACCACGCCCAGGATCAGGGCGAAGATGGGATTCTTGCTGGTGCCGAAAGGCGCGGTCACCAGCTCGTGCGCCCAGCCGCCGGCGCCCTTGATCTTGAGGCTGTAGTAGAAGCACAGGATCAGCACGGCGAAGGCCAGGCCCAGCGTGGTCGACAGATCGGCCGTGGGCACGACGCGCAGGTAGGCGTGGTGGTCGCCCTGGGCGTGCTGCCACATCCAGGGCAGCAGGTCGACCGGCAGCATGTCCATCGCGTTCATCAGGAAGATCCAGACGAACACGGTGAGCGCCAGCGGGGCGATGAACTTGCGGCTTTGCGCGTTGTGGATGTTGGCCTTGGCCTGGTTGTCGACCATCTCGACCAGGATTTCCACCGCGGCCTGGAAGCGGCCGGGCACGCCCGAGGTCGCCTTGCGGGCGGCCAGCCACATCACGAAGATGCCAAGCAGACCGATGAGGGCAGCCACCACGATCGAGTCCAGATTGACCACGGAGAAGTCAATGATGGACTTTTGCTTGATGTTCTGGAGATGCTGCAGGTGGTGAACGATGTATTCACTTGCAGTCGGAGCGTTCGCTTCTGCGGCCATCGGACAACTCTTCTCAATTCACAAACAGTTATTTGGATCTGGTCGACATCCATAGTGCCAACCAGTACGTCTTCATCACTACCACCAGCCCTATCACCAGGGCCAGCCAGTTGAGCTCCCGCACCAGCTTGGGCGCCACTGCCAGCAGCACCACCGTCAATGCGAGTTTCGCGATCTCCAGGCCAAAGAACCGGAGCATCGCGGCATGGGCATGACCGGGCGCCAGGCGCATCCGCAGCCCCCGGGCAAACAGGGCCGACGGAATCACCACCGCCAAGGCCCCGTAGCCCGCCGACAGCGCAATCGCCTGCCGCTGCCACAGCAACCCGGCCAGCAGCGCCACCGCCAATGCGGCCACGGCCTGCCACCCCACCACGCGCATCACCGATATTGGCGGATGCCGCTTACGCCACTCTTGCGCCTCTTGCGCAGTGAGGGGCTTGAAATCCAGCTCTTCAACCTCAGCTTCATTCTCGGGAGCAGGATTCATGAATTCAGCCCCCCTGGAACTACACAAAGCCTCTCATTATAAGTAAAAACCCGTTGCAATCGGAAGGCGTTTTTGCGCCCATTCCTTTTCCAACCGGCCAATCGTCGCCGCAGTGACCGCGTATATTCGCTGCATGCCCTGGTGGGCGCAGCGCATCCCGGCCCTGTGCGACGCAACCGCGATCCTAACAGCTTCCAAAAACCTGCCAGTCCATAACCAACCTGCAGCACAGCAATATGAGCGACACCCCCAGCACCGCATCGGACCCTCGCAAGGACTCTCTCATCGAGTACCCGTCGCCATTCCCCATCAAGGTGATGGGGTTGAACCAGGACGGCTTCGTGCACGCGATCACGCAGCTGGCCAAGGAGCACGATCCGCAGTTTGACGCCAGCACGGTGGAGCTGCGCCCGAGCAAGGAAGACAAGTACCTCGGCATCACCATCACCGTGACCGCCACGAGCCGCGAGCAGCTCGACAACCTGTACCGCGCGCTCACCTCGCATCCGATGGTGAAGATCGTGCTGTAGGGCCGGCCCCATGCACACCCGCCTGCTGGGCCGCGCAGACTATGTCGCCACCATGTCTGCCATGCAAAGTTTCACCGAGTCGCGCTCTCCGGATGTAGAGGACGAGCTATGGATTTGTGAGCACGCGCCCACTTTCACCCAGGGTCTGGCCGGCAAGGCCGCGCACCTGTTGCATGCAGACAACATTCCGGTGGTACAAACCAACCGCGGCGGGCAAATCACCTACCACGGGCCGGGGCAAGTGGTGGCCTATCCGCTGCTGGACCTGCGCCGCGCGGGCTATTTCGTCAAGGAATATGTCTATCGACTCGAAGAGTCGGTGATCCGCACCCTGGCGCACTGGGGCGTGGTGGGCCACCGCGTGGCGGGCGCGCCCGGCATCTACGTGCGCCTGGACGATCCCGGCAGCCATGCGCTGCTGCCCCAGCGCCCGCAGTACCGCCCGGCCGGCAGCCCGGCGCCCGAGCCAGACTTCGAGGGCCTGGGCAAGATCGCCGCGCTGGGCATCAAGGTGAGCCGGCACTGCACCTACCACGGAGTCGCGCTCAATGTGCGCATGGACCTCGAACCCTACCACCGCATCAACCCTTGCGGTTATGCAGGGCTGCGGACGGTCGATCTTTCTACAATGGGCGTCCATACCTCCTGGGAAGCCGTGGCCGACGTGTTCGCGGCCGAGCTGGCATCCCGCCTGGCCCCCTGATATACGCCGTGAGTACCTGCCATGAGCACCCCTGAAGTCGTCCGCGAAGCCCAGTCCGCCGCCAACTACAACCCGCTGGCCAAGCAGAAGGCTGCCGCCAAGCTGTCGCGCATTCCCATCAAGGTGGAGCAGGCCGAGGTGCTGAAGAAGCCCGAGTGGATCCGCGTGAAGGCCGGCTCGCCCACCACGCGCTTCTACGAGATCAAGGACATCCTGCGCGAGAACAAGCTGCACACGGTGTGCGAGGAGGCCTCGTGCCCCAACATCGGCGAATGCTTCGGCAAGGGCACGGCAACCTTCATGATCATGGGCGACAAGTGCACGCGCCGCTGCCCGTTCTGCGACGTGGGCCATGGCCGCCCCGACCCGCTGGATGTGAACGAACCGCTGAACCTGGCCAAGACCATCGCCCAGCTGCGCCTGAAGTACGTGGTGATCACCAGCGTGGACCGCGACGACCTGCGCGACGGCGGCTCGGGCCATTTCGTGGAGTGCATCAAGAACATCCGCGAGCTGTCGCCGCGCACGCAGATCGAGATCCTGGTGCCCGACTTCCGCGGCCGCGACGACCGCGCGCTGGAGATCCTCAAGGCCGCGCCGCCGGACGTGATGAACCACAACCTCGAAACCGCGCCGCGCCTCTACAAGGAGGCGCGCCCGGGCTCGGACTACCAGTTCTCGCTGAACCTGCTCAAGAAGTTCAAGGCCCTGCACCCCAGCGTGCCGACCAAGAGCGGCATCATGGTGGGCCTGGGCGAGAGCGACGAGGAGATCCTGCAGGTGATGCGCGACATGCGCGCGCATGACATCGACATGCTGACCATCGGCCAGTACCTCGCGCCCAGCAACAGCCACCTGCCGGTGCGCCGCTACGTGCATCCCGACACCTTCAAGATGTTCGAGGAAGAGGCCTACAAGATGGGCTTCACCCACGCCGCCGTGGGCGCGATGGTGCGCAGCTCGTACCATGCCGACCAGCAGGCGCATGCGGCCGGCGTGGCCGGCCACGAGGCGGCCTGAACACCCCTACCGGCGCTCGGTCATGGCCGAGCGGTCGCCCTCGCGCCAGGACTTGCGCAGCGCGGCCATGCGGCGCAGCGTAGCCTGTGACATCTGCCACCATGCAAATGGCCGGGGATCGGCCAGCATGCTCATCGCACGCGCATAGTCCAGCATCAGGCCCGGCGTCCAGGCCATAGTCATCGCACGCTTGCGAATCTGCGCAGCCACCCACAGCTCGGGCGTCAGCAGCAGCCGCAGCAAAACCCGCCAGCCAAGCTGCTCACCATGCAGGCGCCGCGCGGCGCCTTCAAGCGCGGCCTCCAGCGCCCGGGCCACCGAGGTCGAGCAGTTGCGATAGGTAAGGTTATAGGTAGAGTCGCGCCGGTATTCCCGCCAAAAGGCCTGCAACTGGATAGGGTCGTAGTTGCGGATGCGCACCTGCGCCGTCGAAGGCTGCCAAGCAGCCGACTCGGTAGCATAGTCAGGCTGGAAGACGCCCGGTACATGGTTGTCGGGCGATGCGCGCAGCGTGGCACCGAACTGGTCCGGTGAACGATCGATCTCAGTGGCAGGGTACAGGCTGATGTACACGCCCTCAGGCGATTCGAGTGCTGCATGCCCGGTGGAAACCACGCCGTTGACATCCATCGCCGCGATGTAGCGGTCCACTAACGGATAGCTGCGCGTATCCGCCTTGGCCGAGCCGGATGGCGTCCACACATGAACTGTCAGAGCCGGCTCCGATGCTGCAGGCGGGCCATCGAACAGTACGGCCCGGGTCGCGGGCGACATGGCTCGCGGCACCCCGGTAGCGAATTCCCCCTGCTGCACTGCCGGATTGACCTCTAGGCGACGCGCCCGCCACGCCAGCGCAACCAGCTTCAGGCCGGCAAAGCACAGGAACAGCCCCAGTCCATACGGCAGCGTGCCAACGTAGTGCGTAGGATAGGGCTGAAAGAAGAAGATGGCCAGCAGGATCTCAAGCACACCAGCTGCAAACACGTATTTCCAGCGCTGGTAGCGCACCACCGAGCTGGCGATGCATTGCAGCAAGCCATCGGCCAGGAACAAAGCCCCGAACAGCATGGAGAGCAGGAAATGCCCATGGTGATGCTGGCCCACCAGCACCAGGACTCCCACCAGCACCGCAAATATGCCTTTGCCCAAGCGAAGCAGCCGCTGCCCGCCCACGCCCGATTTCACAACCAGCAGCGTCGCCACGCCCTCCAACACAAAAAGCAGGCCAAAGAAGTGCAGCGGAAAGAACAGCGCGCCATCCAGCGCATCAACGAAGATCGCGACTCCGGCCAATGCCAGCAACACACCTGCGGCGAGCAGGCTGTGCCAGCGCTCGCGCAGGAAATCCACGCCCAGCAGCAGCAAAATCAGTTTGGCCATACCATCTGGCCTCGCCAGTCATGACCGTAGCGCGGTGTGAATAATGGATGCGGCATGCAATCAGGGCCCTTTCACCCGCTGAACCAGGTAGATGGGCCGGATCATAAGAACAAAAGATTGCGCTCGCAACCCACAAGGCGCCGCAACCAAGCGCAGCCAGCACCGGATGCGCCAGCCTTCAACCGCAGGCCCCCAGCGCGCCGCAGGCGGTGCAATAGTCGCAGCCATCCTTGCGGATCACCGCGTGCGCGCCGCATTCCAGGCACTTCTTGCCGGCCATGGTCTGGATTGGCGGCGCGGCCAGCACGGGCTTGTGCTCAGGCTCGGCCGCCAGCAGGCTGGCCTGCATGCCGGGCAGGCTGTGCTGGCGCCGGCGCTCCAGGATCTGCTGCACCGCATAGGCGATGGCGGCGACCTCCGAGTCGTGCCACATCGGCACGCGCGTGCCATCGGCCTTCTGGTAGCTGCCCAGGCGCACCGGGCCGCGGTCCCAGGCCACCTTGCGCATGTCGGCCAGCGCGCGCTCCAGAAAGCCGCCGCGCGCCGCCAGCGACAAGAGGCGCATGCTCGACGTGATCCACTGCTGCGACTCGCCGCTCTGCCCCACGGGCATGAAGAATTCCACCGCGCGCTCCACCGCTCCCTTGCCGTCGCCGGCCTCCATCGGCAGGAAGGAGATGACGATGTAGAGGCGCTTGGCGCCCTCCTGCGTCCAGTACTCCACCTTGTCGACCACCGCGGCCAGCTCGCCCTCGGGGCGGCGTTCGATCACCACCTTCATCGGGTCCGCCGGCGGCGCAGCCGGGGCTTCGGGTGCGGCCGCCGGCGCAGCGGTCTCCAGCACCGCGCCCAGGATGCTGTTGGGGCGGTAGGTGGCCAGGCCCTTGAGCCTGGCGCGCCAGGCCTGCAGGTACAGGCCCTTGAAGTCTTCGTAGGGATAGTCGGCCGGGATGTTCACCGTCTTGGAGATCGCGGTGTCCACATAGGGCTGCACCGCCTCCATCATCGCCAGGTGCTCGCCCGCGCTCATCGACAGCGCCGATACGAAATACGGCGGCAGTGCGTTCACATCGCCGCCCAGTTCGCGGTACAGGCGCCAGCTGTGGTCCTCGACCTGGTACTGGCTCTTGCTGCCGTCGGCCTCGCGCTTGTTGCGCGTGTAGCTCCACGAGAACGGCGGCTCGATGCCGTTGCTGGCATTGTCGGCAAAGGCCAGGCTCACCGTGCCGGTGGGCGCGATCGACAGCAGGTGGCTGTTGCGGATGCCGTGCGCCCGGATGCTGTCCTGGATGTCCTGCGGCAGCCGGCTGGCGAAGGTGCCCGGCGCCAGGTAGCCCTCGGCGTCGAACCTGGGAAAGGCGCCCTTCTCGCGCGCCAGCTCCACCGAGGCGCGGTAGGCCGCGTCGCGCATGCACTCGGCAATGCGCCGGGCCATGTCGCGGCCGGCCTGCTCGCTGTAGCGCAGCGTGAGCATGGCCAGCGCATTGCCCATGCCGGTGAAGCCCACGCCGATGCGGCGCTTGGCGGCGGACTCGGCCTGCTGCTGCGGCAGCGGCCAGAAGGTGAGGTCGAGCACATTGTCGAGCGCGCGCACCTGTGTGGCCACCACTTGCGCGAAACCATCGAAGTCAAAACCCGGCAGCCCGCCAAAGCCGAAGGGATGGCGCACGAAGCGCGTCAGGATGATGGGCCCCAGGTCGCAACAGCCGTAGGACGGTAATGGCTGTTCGCCGCACTGTCCCGTGACCAGCCCATTGAAGATGACGGTATGGCGATCATATTGCGTGGTATCGAACACCTCTTCTTGGCCCGCAGGCGCAATCTCTACGATCTTGCTGGCGAATCTCTGGCTTTTCAGCAGCGCCTTTCCGGCCACCCACTCCTGATAGCGGCTCGTCTTGTCATCCAGCAGGAAGCCGATTTCGCGCATGAATTGCTCGCGGGACTCACCATCGACAATCAGTTCATACTGCGGCTTGCATGCATATTCAGCGTGCCCGCCCTTGCCATTGGGCAAGGTTTTCAGCGCGGCGCGCCGACGCAAACGCAGGCGGCTGAACACGCCGAAGTTGATCAGCAGCACCTGCACATCCTTGAGCAGTGGAGGGTGGCTGGAGCTCAAGCGTATGGAGCAGCTGTCCTTGACGCTGGAGACATTCACTGTTCCATCCGCCTGGAACAGGGCGCGGAGGTAGGCTTTGGCGCAGGCCTGCGTTCCTTGCCATACGACTTCGGGCACCCTCAATTTCGTCTCGCGCGTGAATCCCCACTGCGCCAAGGCCCGCGCCAGCAGCACGGAACGGATGAATACCTGATTGCGCTGCGCCAGCACCACGGGAGCGACCCGATAACCACGGGGCGCTTGCGCAAGGCCCGCGATCAGGCGATTGACGGTGCCTACGACTTGATCGGCCAGCACCCGCTCCCGATTCCAGAGATTGATGCAGACCGCTTCCTGGCCCTTTCCGCGGTTAGTGAAATGGCCATCTCCGGCAATCAAGCCCAGCAGTTCGCCCAACTCTGCACTGCCCTGCCGGCCGAACTGCCCTTTGCCCGACTGCACCCACAGCTCGTCGCCCACCTGCAGTTCAGACAGCTTGATCTTTCCGCGCGCGGTATAGAAATCATGCCAGGCCGTCGCCTTGATTTCATACCCGTCTTCGGTCACCACCTTGAACACATCGGCCTGGCGCGCCGTCCTGAAGGCCGCTTGGGCCGGGCGAACCTCCGTGCCGCGCTCGCCACATCCCAGCGCGCGGCGATCCACCGTCGTCTCCAGCGGCACGCCGGATGCACACAACTCGCCAATCCGCACCAGGCCATATTGGGTCGCCAGCCGGGTGTCCGCGGTGACGCAAGGATTCGTCGCCGCAATGCCTTCGCAATAGCGCAGGTTGTTGTCCTGGTTGATGCGGTCGAGGAACAGGATGCCGGGCTCGGCAAAATCGTAGGTGGACTGCATGACCGTGTCCCACAGCGCGCGGGCGCGCAGCGTCTGGTACACCCACAGCCCATCGCCGCGCTGGAAGGCCCCCGCGGCCTGCAGCTTGGCGCCCGGGCGGCCGCTGTGCACCAGCTGCCAGTCGGCATCGCCCTCCAGCGCCTGCATGAAGGCATCGGGCACGCCGACCGAGACGTTGAAGTTGTTCCAGCGGCCCGGCGTGCGCTTGGCGGTGATGAACTCCAGCACGTCGGGGTGGTCGATGCGCAGCACGCCCATCTGCGCGCCGCGGCGGCTGCCCGCGCTCTCCACCGTGGAGCAGCTCTGGTCGAACACGTTCATGTAGCTGCAGGGGCCCGATGCCAGCGAAGCCGTGCCCTTGACCTCGGCGCCACGCGGGCGGATGCGCGAGAAGTCGTAGCCCACGCCGCCGCCGCGGCGCATGGTTTCGGCGGCTTCGCGCAGCGCCTCGTAGATGCCGGGGTAGCCCTCGCCGTCCACACCCTGGATGCAGTCGCCCACCGGCTGCACGAAGCAGTTGATCAGCGTGGCCTGGATGTCGGTGCCCGCCGCGCTCATGATGCGCCCCGCGCCGATGGCGCCGGCCTGCAGGTTGGCGAAGAAGCGGGCCTCCCACTCGGCCCGCAGCTCGGGTTTCTCCACCGAGGCCAGTGCGCGCGCCACGCGGGCGTACAGCTCGTCGATACGGGTCTCGCCGCCCTTGAAGTATTTCTCCTGCAGCACGTCGAGACTGATGGCCTGCGGGGCGAGCGAGAGTGCGGGCTGCGCCAGGTGGTCGCGCTTCATGCGGGCTCCTTGATCGTTGATCCGAACTGGCATTTTGCGCCTCTCACCAGGCCGGGTGTTGCCGCCGATCAAGCTGCGCCGTGCAAGAGACCATGAGCGCCCCATGTCCTTTTTCCAAAGTTCTGCCAAAGTTTTGCCAAAGCACGGCAGCCCGCGCGGCCGGCGCCAAGCTGCGACAATGGCGCGCTTATGACCAACGCATTCATTCTGACGCTTTCCTGCCCGGACCGCCTGGGGCTGGTGCACGCGGTTTCCGGCTTCCTGCTCGACAACGGCGGCAACATCGAAGAGGCCGCGCAGTTCAACGACCCGGCCACCGGCCTGTTCTTCATGCGCGTGCGCTTTGCCGGCGGCGCCGACTGCGCCTCGCTGCGCGAGGGCCTGGCGGCCTTTGCCGCGCCCTACGAGATGCAGTGGCAGCTGCACCCGGCGGCCGCGGCGATGAAGACGGTGATCATGGTCAGCCGCCAGGGCCATTGCCTGAACGACCTGCTGTTCCGCTTCAAGAGCGGCCTGCTGCCCATCGACATCCGCGCCATCATCAGCAACCACCGCGACTTCTACCAGCTCGCGGCCAGCTACAACATCCCGTTCCACCACATCCCGGTCACCGCGGCCACCAAGGCCCAGGCCGAGGCCCGGCAGTACGAGATCATCCAGGCCGAGGGTGCCGAGCTGGTGGTGCTGGCGCGCTACATGCAGGTGCTGTCCAACGACCTGTGCACCAAGCTCTCGGGCCGCGCCATCAACATCCACCACAGCTTTTTGCCCAGCTTCAAGGGCGCCAAGCCCTACTACCAGGCCCATGACCGCGGCGTGAAGCTGATCGGCGCCACCGCCCACTATGTGACCGCCGACCTCGACGAAGGCCCGATCATCGAGCAGGACGTGGCCCGCGCCGACCACACCGACACCGTGGAGGACCTGACCGCCCGCGGCCAAGACACCGAGAGCCAGGTACTGGCCCGCGCCGTCAAGTGGCACTCGGAGCACCGGGTGCTGATCAACGGCCACAAGACGGTGGTCTTCAGGTAGGCGTTCAGGTAGGCGATGTTGCCGCCGCCGCGCAGGCTTAGAGCTGCGAACACAACCCAGCAAATCGAAGATTTGCGGTTGAGACGAGGCGCCGGGCCGCGATCGGCAAGCCGCAGGCAGTACGGTAGTACGACAAGGCGAAGCAACGACGTATCAAGGGTTGTGTTAGCGGCTCTTAGTACAGCCGGCGGCCCAGCACGGCGACCAGCACTATCGCCAGGATGCCGCTGAGCAGGAAGCGGCCGTACTCGCCCCAGCTGGGCGCGGGCGCAGCATCGGGTGCGCTGGCGGCCACGGCTTGGGGCGCGGGCGCCGCCTTGCAGCCAACGCTGGGGCCGCCGCAGGCGGCATCCAGCTGCGCCACGGCCACAGCCCCGGCCGGCTGCCCGCAGGGCTGCACCGCCCCGGGGCCGCAAGAGGAGGCATCGCGCAGCTGCGCGCCGGCCCCCAGGCTGGCTGCGCCCCACAGGCACAGAACGAAGAAATGCCGCATGAATCGATTGCAAAAAACTGTCAACCGACTGTAGTCACAAACCGCACTTTCCAATCTGAGCAAATCTGAGCATTAGCCGATTGGCAACACCAGCCGCAGGCACACCGGCCGCTCGCCGCCCGCGGCCACCAGCACCACGCTGCCGCCCAGCTTCTCGGCGATGCGGCGCACCAGGTACAGGCCCAGCCCGGCGCCGGGCTGGTGCCGGGCGTTCTGGCCGCGGAAGTATTTCTCGAACAGACGCTCCTGGTCGGCCACCGCGATGCGCGGCGCCACGTTCGAGACCTCGATGCCCAGATAGGCGCCGTCGCGCATGGTGCGCAGCTGCACCGCCAGGCCCGCGGGCGCATGGCGGTCCGCATTGGCGAGCAGGTTGCGCAGCGCGATCTTGAGCAGCCCGCTGTCGGTCACCAGCCGGTCTGCGCCCTCGCCGAAAACGCAGGCCACGCGGCCGGGCGCAAGGCCCTCGCGCAGCTCCCCGACCAGCGCGCGCAGATCGCAGGGCTCCAGCTGCGGCTCGAGCTGGGACTCGTGCAGCCGGTCGTCGCTCAGGTAGCCGTCCACCAGCGCCAGCAGGCGCTGCGCGGCCTCGCGGATATGGCGGCTGCGCGCCAGCTGCCTTTCGGGCGGCGCGTCGAGATTGCGCGCCAGCTGCTGGGCCGAGGTGGTGATGATGGCCAGCGGCGTGCGGAACTCGTGCGACACCATGGCCACGAATTCGCGTTGCTCCTGGCGCACGCGCCGCTCCAGCTCCAGCGCCTGGCTCAGTTCGTTTTCGCGCCGCTGGCGCTGGGCCAGCTCGGCCTCCAGCAGCGCCTGCCGGCGCTCGCGCAGCCGGCGCTGGCGCTCATGGCCGCCGATGATCCAGGCGCTCAGCAGCAGCATGTGCAGCAAGGTGCCGAGGGCCGCGCTGTTCGCCACCAGCTGATCGGAAACCATCGCCAGCAGCGGCACGACGCCCAGGTTGCGCAGAAAGGCCAGCACCACGCACAGATCGAAGATGCCGAACGCCACGAGAAAGAACCCGGCGCGCGGCTCGCCCTGGCGCAGCAGCCACAGTGCCAGCATGAGAAAACCCGCCATCAGCGCCATGAACAGCAGCTGCAGCGGCACCATGCCCCAGGCATGGCGCAGCAGCACCGCCACCAGCGCACAGGCGCCGCACCACAGCCAGACGCCGCGCACCAGCAGCGCCGCCGCGCGCGGATGGCGCTGCGCCAGTGCCAGCTGCCCGCAGGCGAGCTGCACGCCCACGGCAACCGCGCAGGCCAGGCCCAGCGCGAGCAGGCGGTCGCTCCAGGCGGCGGGCATGCCCGTCAGCTGCTGCAGCAGCCCGAGCCACAGCACCGCATTCAGCACGCAGCAGCCGACATAGCCGACGAACAGCCCGCTCATCGCCGCCCGCGTGGCCCGCCAGAACACCAGGTGCACGCAGATCAGCAGCAGGTAGACGCCGAAGTACAGGCCGAAAACCAGCGCCGCGCGCCGCGTGTGGTTGTCAAAGGCCAGGCGCTGCCACAGATCGAGCCGCAGCGCGATCGCGTTCCTGGACTGCAGCCGCACCAGCAGCTCGTGCTCGCCAGCCACCGCGGGCTCGAACAGGAAGGCGGGGCTGCGGTAGTCCACCGGCCAGGCGCTGCGCGGCACATCCTCGCCGCTGCGGCCCAGCAGGCGCCAGCGGCCCGCCGGCGCACGGCCGTAGAGCTGCACATCGTCCAGCAAGGCATTGCTCAACACCAGCGTCCAGCCCTGCGCCCGCGACACCTCTTGCTGCACCTGCTGCGGCACCTGCAGGCGCAGGCGCAGCCAGACCGCGGCGGTGGTGAAGCCCGCATTCAGGTGGCCGGGCAGCGGCTGCCAGCCCGGCGCCTGGGCGGCCTGCTCGGCGCTCAGGGAAAGCGACGGATCGTCCAGGCGCTGCAGGTAGCCCAGTGCCTCGCGCATCGGGGCCGCGCCATCGAGGCGCAGCACCTGGGCCTGCGCCAGCAGCGGCCAGGCGCAGGCCAGCAGCGCCAGCAGGCGCATCAGCTGCGGTACTGGCAAGAATGGGGTTGCGCAATAATGGCGCATGGTGGATGGTTCGCGATCCATGGCAGAACCCAAGCGTACCCCGGAACTTCCCCCTCTCCCCATGCTGGATGTCATCCTGCTCGAAGACGAGCCTGTCCTGCGCGACGAACTCGGCGATTTCCTCAAGGCCGTGGGCTACGTGCCCTGCTGCTGCGCCAGCCTGGCCGAGTTCGAGCGCGATTTCGATCCCGCCCGCCACCGCCTGGCGGTCATCGACATCGGCCTGCCCGATGGCGACGGCCTGCAGCTCATCCAGCGCCTGCGCAGCCACGGCCAGCAGCTGGGCATCGTGGTGTTCAGCGCGCGCAGCACCGGCGCCGACCGGGTGCACGGCCTGGCCGCCGGCGCCGACCACTACCTGGGCAAGGGCTGCGACCTGGACGAGCTCGAAGCCACGCTGGCCGCGCTGGCCCGCCGCCTGGGCCTGCAGCAGCGCCAGGCCCTGTGGCGGCTGGAGCTCGCGCCGCGCCGCCTGCTCGCGCCCGGCGCGCCGCCGCTGCCGCTGTCGCAGCAGGACCTGGTGGTGCTGCAATGCCTGATGCGCGAGGCCGGCAGCCTGGTCAGCCGGCGCCGCATCGTCGAGGCGCTGGGCGCCGACTACCTGGACTACGACCAGCGCCGCCTCGACACCCAGATGCGCCGCCTGCGGCGCAGGGTGCAGGAGCTCAGCGGCCAGGAGCTGCCGGTCAAGACCCTGCGCAACACCGGCTACAGCTTCTACCTGCCGGCCAGCATTGCCGAGCACAGCGAGTGTCCATGAACCAGATACCCGGCAAAGCCTTCCCCGTGCCGCCCGGCAACAGCCTCGCGCGGCGCATTCCGCCGATCCAGTGCCTGCTGACCTTCGAGGCGCTGGCGCGGCTGCGCAGCGTGACGCAGACCGCCGACGAGCTGTGCGTCACGCCCAGCGCGGTCAGCCATCGCATCCGCCAGCTGGAGCAGGTGCTGGGCGTGCCGCTCTTCGGCCGCGCCGACTTCTCGCTCACCACCGAGGGCTATGCCTACCTGAGCCATGTGCGCGAGGGGCTGGATTCGCTGCAGCGCTTTCCCGGCTCGGCCACGTTGCCCGGCAAGCGGCGGCTGAAGATCGCGGTCACGCCCACCTTTGCCCGCGCCATCCTCATTCCGCGCCTGCGCCAGTTCACCGATGCCTATCCCGAGATCGACCTGTCGCTGCATGTCTCGATCCCGCTGCTGGACGTGATCGCCGAAGACGCCGACCTGATGATCCGCTACGGCACCGGCCGCTATGCCGACGTCGAGCACCTGGAGCTGGCGCGCGACGAGGTCACGCCCATGGCCTCGCCCGCCTTTGCGCGCGAGCACGGCCCCTTCGACGCGTACGAAGACCTCTCCGAGCTGCCGCTGCTGCGCAGCGCGCTCGACCCCTGGCGCACCTGGTTCGTGGCCTGCGGCCTGCGCTGGCCCGAGCCGCACGAGGGCTCGCAGTTCAACGACATCGGCCTCATGTGCGACGCCGCCGCCGCCGGCATGGGCATCGCGCTGATCCGCCTCAAGCTCGGCGCGCCCTGGCTCGACGAGGGCAAGCTCGTGCGCCTGTACGAGCGCAGCACGCCCAGCCCCCATGCCTACTTCCTGTGCTGGCACACCGGCGCGATGGATCGCTGGGAATGCACCGCCTTCGCCCAGTGGCTGCAGCAGGCGGTTCGCTAAAAAGATAGCTGTCAGCGATTGGTGGATAACGATTTACAATATTTTTATACCCAAGAACAAGGTATATCAAGCTCTGGCAGCTCTCTTTTTTGAAATGCATCGGCAGATTGCAGCGATTTC
The DNA here is from genome assembly GCF_057808605.1 of Comamonas sp. FG99. Taxonomy (NCBI): domain Bacteria; kingdom Pseudomonadati; phylum Pseudomonadota; class Betaproteobacteria; order Burkholderiales; family Comamonadaceae; genus Comamonas; species Comamonas sp. FG99. The sequence continues at coordinate 36,712 of NZ_JBMDII010000032.1, read as the reverse complement.
ACGGCCCCGCGGCAAAAACTCTCACAAGCGCCGCGCACCTGGCATGGCGCCAATGGCGGTACAGTGGAGGCCATGTCCTCCATCGCCGAATCCCCCGCCCCGGCCCCCACCGTCGACCGCGCCGCGCGCCAGCGCGAAGTGGTGGCCGCATTGCGCCGCCACCTGCCCGAGCACGCCCTGTTGTGGCAGAACGAAGACACCACGCCCTACGAATGCGACGGCCTGACCGCCTACCGCCAGCGCCCGCTGGTGGTGGCGCTGCCCGAAACCTACGAGCAGGTGCAGGCGGTGCTGCGCAGCTGCCATGCGCTCAAGGCGCCGGTGGTGGCGCGCGGCGCCGGCACCGGGCTGTCGGGCAGCGCGCTGCCGCTGCCGCTGGGCGTCACGCTGTCGATGGCGCGCTTCAACCAGATCCTGCACATCGACCCGGCGGCCTGCACCGCCCTCGTGCAATGCGGCGTGCGCAATCTCGCGATCAGCGAGGCCGCGGCGCCCCACGGTCTGTACTACGCGCCCGACCCCAGCAGCCAGATCGCCTGCACCATCGGCGGCAACATCGCCGAGAACTCGGGCGGCGTGCACTGCCTGAAATACGGCCTCACGGTGCACAACGTGCTCAAGATCAAGGGCTTCACCATCGAGGGCGAGCCCATCGAGTTCGGCTGCGAGGCGCTGGATGCGCCCGGCTACGACCTGCTGGCCACGGTGATCGGCAGCGAGGGCATGCTGGCGGTGGCCACCGAGGTTACCGTCAGGCTCATTCCCAAGCCCATGCTGGCGCGCTGCATCATGGCCAGCTTCGACGACGTGCGCAAGGCCGGCGACGCGGTGGCCGCGGTGATCGCGGCCGGCATCATCCCGGCCGGCCTGGAGATGATGGACAAGCCCATGACCGCCGCGGTCGAGGACTTCGTCAAGGCCGGCTACGACCTCACGGCCGAGGCCATCCTGCTGTGCGAGAGCGACGGCACGCCCGAAGAGGTGGAGGAAGAGATCGCCCACATGAGCCAGGTGCTGCGCGCCGCCGGCGCCACCGCCATCAGCGTGAGCAGCAGCGAGGAAGAGCGCCTGCGCTTTTGGAGCGGGCGCAAGAACGCCTTTCCGGCCAGCGGCCGCATCAGCCCCGACTACATGTGCATGGACTCGACCATCCCGCGCAAGCGCCTGGCCGACATCCTGCTCGCCATCCAGAAGATGGAAAAGCAGTACGGCCTGCGCTGCGCCAACGTCTTCCACGCCGGCGACGGCAACCTGCACCCGCTGATCCTGTTCGATGCGAACGACCCCGACCAGCTCGCGCGCTGCGAGAAGTTCGGTGCCGACATCCTGGAGACCAGCGTCGCCATGGGCGGCACGGTCACTGGCGAGCACGGCGTGGGCGTGGAAAAGCTCAATAGCATGTGCGTGCAGTTCTCCGCCGAGGAGAACGCGCAGATGCTGGCGCTCAAGGCCGCGTTCGACCCGCTGGGCCTGCTCAACCCCGGCAAGGTCATACCCACGCTGAACCGCTGCGCCGAGTACGGCAAGATGCTGGTGCGCGCCGGGGCGATCAAGCACCCCGAACTAGAGCGGTTCTGAGCCCATGCAGCCCCTGCAAGGCATGGCCTGGCTGCTGTTGCTGCAGCTCGCGGGCGAGGCGCTGGCGCGGCTGCTGGGCCTGCCCTTTCCCGGCCCGGTGGTCGGCATGCTGCTGCTGGTGCCAGCGCTGCGCTGGCCGCTGGTGCGCGAGCCGGTGCAGACCGCGGCGCACTTCCTGCTGTCGCACCTGTCGCTGCTGTTCGTGCCGGTGGGCGTGGGCGTCATCACCCACCTCGCTCTGCTGCGCGACTACGGCCTCAAGCTGATGCTGGTGATCGCGCTGTCCACCTGGGCCGGCATGGCGGTCACCGCGCTGCTGACGCGGGCGCTGATGCGGGGCCTGCCCGCCAAGGACGGCGGCGATGCCTGATTTCGTCCAACTCTGGGTCTACCTCTCGTCGGCGCCGCTGTTCGGACTCACCGCCACGCTCGTGGTCTATGTGCTGGCGCAGGCGCTGTACACCCGCTCGGGCCAGGCGCCGTGGGCCAACCCGGTGCTGTGGTCGGTGCTGGCGCTGGGCTCGGCGCTGCTCGTCACGCAGGTGCCCTATCCGAGCTATTTCGCCGGCGCGCAGTTCATCCACTTCCTGCTCGGGCCCGCGGTGGTCGCGCTGGGCTTTCCGCTGTGGGAGCGGCGCACCGAGCTGCGGCGCGGCTGGGGCCGCTTCCTGCTGGCGGCGCTGGCGGGCGGCGCCACTGCCGCCATCGTGGCGGTGGCACTGGGCTGGGCCGTGGGCCTGCCGCCCGAGGTGCTGCGCTCGCTGGCACCCAAGTCGGTCACCGCGCCGGTGGCCATGGGCGTGGCCGAGAAACTCGGCGGCGTGCCCGCATTGGCGGCCGTATTCGCGGTGCTGACCGGGCTGATCGGCGCCCTGTCGGCGCGCTACCTGTTCCGCATCCTGGGCATGGGTACCAGCGATGTCGACTGGATGGCCCGCGGCTTCGCGCTGGGCACTGCCTCGCACGGCATAGGCGCCGCGCGGGCGCTGCAGGTGAATGCGGATGCCGGCGCCTACGCCGGCCTGGCGCTGAGCCTGCAGGTGCTGCTGGCCGCGCTGCTGATGCCGCTGGTGGCGCGCTGGTTCTGAACGCCTATCAGCGCCTGGCCCGGCGCACGGCCAGGCCGATCAGCCCGGCCGATGCCAGCAGCAAGGCCCAGGGGCTGTCCGCCGGCACCGAGGTGGCGCCGGTGCCGCCGCCGCCCGGCTCGCGCTTCGGCGCAATGCCCAGCATGAAGTCGACCGTGTTGCCGCGCGACAGGCCGGCCTCCTTGGTGCGGATTTCGCAGACATCGGCGGCATTCACCACCAGGCCGGAGGTGGTGCCGCCGAGGGCCACATCCGCCACGCTCGCCAGCTTCCAGAACGAATCCGAGGCGCCGGCCACCGGCGGTGTCTGCGCGGGATTGTTCGCGGTGGCGATCTGCAGGAAGCTCACCGAAGTCGCGTCCACCTGTGTGCCGTCGCAGCGGTAGAAGCGGTACTCCACCACGTTCTTGTTATCGAAGTCATGGCTGAACAAGGTGGTGCCCACGGGCATCGGCGCCTGGAACTTGATGGAAATCTCGCCGCCGCCCAGCTCCCATACGTTGCCGGGATCGGTGGGCAGGCCGATATCGGCCGGCAGGTCGGTGGAATACATGAGGTCGCTATTTTGCCCACCACCCCAAGTGCTGTAGGTGGCCGGTGCCGCGCCCAGGGTGTTGAGCGTGAACGCAACTGCGCCCAGGCTGGCGCTGATGGGCGTGCCGGCGACCGGCTGGGTCACGGCGGTGGCGAACTTGGCCATCTGCCAGTCCTTGAAATACTGCGAACCCGCCGCCACCGAGGCTTGCGCCTGGGCTGCGGCACACATTGCCGACGCGGCGCACAAGCCCCAAACCCAATTCCCTGCTCGCATTTTTCGCTCCTACCTGAACACGCCGCATACGGCGGCACAGGTATGCAAATCTACGATGAAGAAAATCAAATATCAACGAACCATCGATTGATTGACTTTATTTAATAATCAAATCAAGTCGAAGTAATCAAAAATCACGGTGAATAGCCGCCTGCGGCGGCGGCTCAGGCCGGCGCCAACCGGCCCTTGATGCTGGCGATACGGTCCTGCGAATCGAGCTGCACCACCAGCTGGTGGCCGGCGCGCGTGCCGACGATCTCGCTGCCCGAGTCCTGCACCACCATGCCCTTGGCTTGCAGGTAGTGCAGCAGCATCAGGCGATGGTCCATCGGGTACTGGCTGATGACCTGCGGCACCACGCTCAGCACGCGGGCCAGATCGAAGCCGGCCTTGGGCAGGCCATGGCCCGGGTCGATCAGCACCAGCATGGTGCCTTCGCCATAGTCGGCCAGGTAGTAGCCCACGCTTTCGTCGGCGCCGCAGGCGATGAGGCCGAGCTGGTGCAAGTCCTGCTGCGCCAGCGGGTACTGCGGCTCGGTCAGGAAGTCCAGCCGTTCCTGCTCGCCATGCGCGCGCATCTGGCGCGCGACCAGCATGCAGCCCTCGCCCACCTGCGCCTGCTCGTTGGCCCAGATCCAGCGCCAGGTGCCCGAGGCGGCGGAGTACGAGCCCAGCACCTGCATGGCGAATGTCAGCTCATGCCCGAACGAGATCGTGCCCGCCTCGGCATCGGCGCTCCAGTCGCGCTCGCCGATCAGTTCGGCGAAGTCGATCTGCCGGTCCCAGGCGATGCCGCAGTACAGCGCCAGCATCTGCTGCTGGCGCGCGCTGCCCCAGCCGGAGCCGGCCGGCGCGGCCGCCGCCACTGGCGCCGCGCTTTCCAGCGCGCCATCGAAAGGCAGCTCGTGCTGCGCGGGTTCCTGTTCCGGCTCCGCCGCGGGCAGCGCATCGGGCGCCACGCCCGGCTCGACGCGCTCGCCGAGCGTGGCGGCGGCATTGGCCGGCGAGGTAGGCTCCGATGGCTTGAACCAGCGAAGCAATGATTGCCACAAGCCCATTGTCTAGCTTCCTTGGTTGCAGGCCGACGGCCGCCGGCGCTGTCTTGACTGCGAATCAGTATAGAACGCGAGCAACTGCAACTCCGCGCGCATGCTTATTGCAGTTGCAACAGGCTGTTGGCAGCGGCCCGCCCGCAAGCCTTCCTCAATTCAGCGCCATGCTGAGCCGGCGGCGGTAGCCGTTGAGCAGCTGGGTGAGCTCGTCCTCCTGCTTGCCGGCCTTGCCGGTGAGCTCGATGCCGCCGGCGCTCTTGCCGGGCGCGGCGGCCTCGGCCTTGGGCTTGGGCGGGGTCATCAGTTCCAGAATGGCGACGTAGAGCTTGCGCGCGGCCTGCTGGTTCCAGTCCTTGTCGCGCATGATGATTTCCAGCAGCTCGTCCATGGACACGGTCCACTGGCCCTCGGCCATCAGTGCCTGGGCCTTGGCGAAGCGGGTGTCGAAGTCGCGGGGGTGAAGCGCGATCAGCGCGTCGAACTGCTCCAGCGGCCAGTCGCCACGCTCGTCTTGCAGCACGAAGCGCGTGGCCTGCAGCCACTGCTGCAGCGCCTCGAAGCGCAGCTCGTGCTGCACGCGCTTGAGCGGCTCGGCGATCAGCGCCTCGGCATCGTCCAACGCACCGGTCTGGATCAGCAGGCGGGCATAGTCGTAACGCGCATCGTCGTTGGCCGGGTCGGCCTCCAGCGCCTCGGCGAGCTTGCGCAGCGCGGCGGCGGTGTCGCCGGCATCCAGCAGCTGCTGGGCTTCGTCGGCCTGCTCCTCGGCCTGCAGCGCGCCCTCGCTGGGCACATGCTTGTCGAGGAAGGCGCGCAGCTGGCCTTCGGGCTGGGCGCCCATGAAGCCATCCACCGGCTTGCCGCCCACCATCATCACGCAGGTGGGAATGCTGCGGATGCCGAACATCGAGGCGAGCTGCTGCTCCTGGTCGGAATCGATCTTCACCAGCTTGAAGCGGCCGGCGTATTCGACTTCGAGCTTCTCCAGCACCGGGCCCAATGTCTTGCAGGGGCCGCACCACGGCGCCCAGAAGTCCACCAGTACCGGCACCTCCAGCGAGGCGTGGATCACTTCGGCTTCGAAATTCTGAATGGTGACATCGATCATGGCGCAAAAATCCTGGTAATAGCGGGCAGCTTGGCTGCAAAAGTAGAATTCACGGTTTTGGCGGATGCGGCATGGTTGCCCGGCTCCCGCCCCAGCAACGACACTATGACATCCATCCAGATTGGCGTGGTCATGGGCTCTTCCAGCGATTGGGAGACCATGCAGCACGCGGTAGCGATTCTCCAGCAATTCGGCATCTCCCACGAGGCGCGGGTCGTTTCGGCCCACCGCATGCCCGACGACATGTTCGCCTATGCCGAGGCCGCGGCGGGCCGAGGCCTGCAGGCCATCATCGCCGGCGCGGGCGGCGCCGCCCACCTGCCGGGAATGATCGCCGCGAAGACCACGGTGCCGGTGCTCGGCGTGCCGGTGGCCAGCCGCCACCTGCAGGGCGTGGATTCGCTGCACTCCATCGTGCAGATGCCCAAGGGCGTGCCGGTGGCCACCTTCGCCATCGGCGCGGCCGGCGCGGCCAACGCGGCGCTGTTCGCGGTGGCGCTGCTGGCCAACGCGGACCCCGCGCTGCGCGCCAGGCTCGAAGCCTTCCGCGCCGAGCAGACCGCCGCCGCGCGCGCGATGACGCTGCCGCCGGTGTCCGCATGAGCGCGCCCGCCACCATCCTGCCCGGCGCCACGCTCGGCGTGCTGGGCGGCGGCCAGCTCGGCCGCATGTTCGTGCAATCGGCCCAGGCCATGGGCTATTTCACCGCGGTGCTCGATGCCGATCCGACCAGCCCCGCCGGCCTGGTGAGCCACCACCACATCCGCACCGGCTACGAGGACCGCGAGGGCCTCCATGCCCTGCGCCGCCTGTGCGCCGCGGTGACCACCGAGTTCGAGAACGTGCCCGCCGCGTCGCTGAACCTGCTGGCCGCGCACATGCCGGTGTCGCCCGCGGGCAGCGCCGTCTCCATCGCGCAGGACCGCGCGGCCGAAAAAGCCCATTTCGTGCGCTGCGGCGTGCCCTGCGCGCCCTATGCGGTGATCGAGGCCGAGGCGCAGCTCGCGGCCGTGAGCCCTAGCCTCTTGCCCGGCATTCTGAAGACCGCGCGCATGGGCTACGACGGCAAGGGCCAGGTGCGGGTGAAGACCGCCGAGGAGCTGGCCACCGCCTGGCAGCAGCTGGGCGGCGTGGCCTGCGTACTCGAAAAAATGCTGCCGCTGGCGCACGAATGCTCGGTCATCGTCGCGCGCGGGCGCGACGGCAGCATCGTCAACCTGCCGGTGCAGCGCAACCTGCACCGCGACGGCATTCTGGCGGTCACCGAGGTCTACGAAGGCAATTTGCCCACGGCGCAGGTGGAGCAGGCGCTGGCCGCCGCGAAATCGGTGGCGGATGGCCTCGACTATGTCGGCGTGCTGTGCGTGGAATTCTTCGTGCTGCAGGACGGCATGCTCGTGGTCAACGAGATCGCGCCGCGCCCGCACAACAGCGGCCACTACAGCCAGAACGCCTGCGACGTCTCGCAATTCGAGCTGCAGGTGCGCTGCATGACCGGCCTGCCGCTGACGCAGCCGCGCCAGCACAGCCCCTCCATCATGCTCAACCTGCTGGGCGAGCTGTGGTTCGCACACGGCGGCGAGCAGCCCGCGGCACCGGCCTGGGACCAGGTGCTCGCGCTGCCCGGCTGCCACCTGCACCTGTACGGCAAGCGCGACGCCAAGCGTGGCCGCAAGATGGGCCACCTGAACGTGACCGGCGCCACCGTGGAGCAGGTGCGCGCCACCGCGCTGCGGGCCGCGGCAATCCTGGGCATCGCGGCGTTCTGACGATGGTCGTGGACGGATTCCAGCCCGCGTCGGTACAGGCCGCCGCCCAGGCGCTGCAGCAAGGCGCGCTGCTCGGCCTGCCGACCGAGACTGTCTACGGCCTCGCGGCCGACGCCGACAACGATACCGCGGTGGCGCAGATCTTTGCCGCCAAGGGCCGCCCGAGCAACCACCCGCTGATCGTACATGTGGCCGACAGCGCCGCCATCACCCGCTACGCCAGGGAGGTGCCGCTGTTCGCGCAGCAGCTGATAGACGCCTTCTGGCCCGGCCCGCTCACCGTCATCCTGCCGCGCCTGCCGCAGGCCGCGCTGGCATCGACCGGCGGCCAGGACAGCGTGGGCCTGCGCTGCCCCTCCCACCCGGTGGCGCACGCGGTGCTCGCTGCCTGCCAGCGGCTCAGCCCCCCGGTCTGGGGCGTGTCGGCCCCCAGCGCCAACAAGTTCGGCCGCGTCAGCCCCACCACGGCTGAGCATGTGGCGGCCGAGTTCGGCACCGAGCTGCTGGTACTCGACGGCGGCGCCTGCGCGGTGGGGATCGAAAGCACAATAGTCGACTGCACGCGCGGCGTGCCGGTGCTGCTGCGCCCCGGCGCCATCACCCGGGCCGACATCGAGCGCGCCTGCGGCCTGCGCCCGCTCTCGAAAGAAGAGCTGCCAGCGCACACCCCTCGCGCCTCGGGCACACTCCTGGCACACTATGCGCCGAACGCCAAGGTGCGCTTGATGGATGCGAAGCAGCTGCAATCGGCGCTGGACCAGCGGGGTCCGCAGGCCCGGCATATCGCGCTGTACCACCGCACGCCGCTGGCCGTCGCCTCGCCGCACATCGTGCAGCGCACCATGCCCGGCGACCCTCAGGCCGCGGCGCGCGAGCTGTTCGGCACGCTGCGCGACCTGGATGCGCTGGGCGTCCAGTTCATCTGGATCGAGCCGCCGCCCCACACGCCCGAATGGGAAGGGGTTTACGATCGGTTGCAACGCGCTGCAGCCGCTTGACACGGCAACCGCGCAGCCCCGGACACAGTCGCTACACTACCCACTACTTTTTTTGGAGATCACTATGGCAGCAAACTGGATGCGCCGAACCTTTGCAATGACGGCCTGCGCCTGTGCCACGCTGCTGGCGGCCTGCGGCGGCAGCTCGACGGTGGACTCGGTGACCCCCACCCGCATCGTCAGCTTCGGCGACACGGTGAGCGACCTCGGCCAGGGCCCCTCGGGCGCACGCTACACCGTCAACGACGGCAGCACCAACAACTGGATTGCCGAAGTCGCCTCCCGCTACGGCATCAGCGCGACCGCCGCCAATGCCGGCGGAGCCGGCTATGCCCGCGGCAATGCCCGCGTGACGCTGGCCGATGCCAGCGGCGTCACCAACGCACCGTCCGTCACCCAGCAGGTCGATGCCTACCTGGCCGGCGGCGGCAGCTTCAGCGCCACCGACTTCGTGTTCATCGGCGGCGGCCAGAGCGATATCATCGCCGGCATGAACGACTACCTGGCCGGCACCAAGACGCAGGCCGAGTTCAATGCCGACATGGTGACCGCCGCCCAGCAGCTGGGCGCCCAGGTCGACCGGCTGGTGAATGCCGGCGCGCCGCATGTGCTGGTGAGCAACTCGCCCAACGTCTCGCGCTCGCTGTGGGCCGCCCAGCTGAACACGGCCCATCCCAATGCCAGCCCCGCGCCCGATTCGGTGCTGCAAGGCGCAGTCTCGGCCTTCAACCAGGCCGCGCTGTCCGCCGTGGGCAAATACTCCGGCACCAAGGTGCTGTTCGTGGACCTGGAAGGCTTCTTCAACTCGATCTCCGGCACCCTGGGCGGCTCGGCCGGCTCCGGCTTCAGCAACAACACCGCGGCCATCTGCACCACCGCCGATCCCACCAACGGCCTGAACATCGGCGCCAACCAGATCAATTCGCTGCTGTGCAACGCCAACACGCTGCTGTCCGGCGCAACGCTGTCGACCTATGTGTTTGCCGACCCGCTGAACTACACCCCGGCCGCCCATGTGGTGGTGGGCGACCGCGTCTACAACCGCATGAAGGCCAACTGGTAAGCCCCCGGCCCCGCCCAGAAAAAACCGCCTCGATAGGCGGTTTTTCCTTTCCAGCCAGGCAGCGGCTACAGATGGGCCGCAAAGAACTTGCGCGCCGCCGACACGCAGAACGGCGGCACCAGGCTGCCGTGGTAGCCCGCGATCACCGCCGCCGCGCCGCCCGACTGCATGGCCTGCGCCTTGGCCGCCTGGAAGCCCAGCTTTTCCGGCGCATAGGCATCATTCGCGCCAGCCGCCGCGCTCTCCAGGTCCAGCCCGGTCACCAGGCCAGCGCTCAGGTCTTTCCAGTAGTCCAGCATCGCCGCGGTGTTGACGCTGTAGAACACCGTCGGGTCGCCCGAGCCGCCGCACAGCAGCACCGGGCTGCTCGGCTTCCAGTTGCGCAGGTCGTTGCGCGCCAGCGCCTGGCGCAGCGGGTTTTGCGGCGCGGCCGGGTTCTGGGCCGCATCGTTCAGGAAGGCCAGGCGCGCCGCATTCGTGATCAGGTAGTCGCTGCCGAAGCCCAGGCTGAACAGCGGCGCCAGCTCGGGTGGCGTGGTGGGCGGCGTCAGGCTCTGGTATTGCGGCGCGGGCGCCTCGCTGCTGAACAGCGCCGAAGCCGGCAGCTTGCCCTGCTGCACCAGCGAGGCCAGCGGCGTGGCCGACGGCAGCAGGCCCGGCACCGAATCGGCATAGCGGCCGGCATACAGCTGCGCAGGCGCCTGGTAGAGGTTGCCGTAGGCACGCTGGTAGCTGTCGATGACCAGCGGCGTGAACACGGTGGCGCCCGCATTCACCCGGCCCGAGAAAATGGTGTCGCCGAATGCGGCCATCGCATACGGGCCGGACAGCGGCGCCGCGGCCGCCACCTTCTCGCCGGCCTGTTGCAGCGCCCGCTGCGTGGCCATGGCCACATGGCCGCCCTGCGAATACCCCGACAGCACCAGCGCACCGCCCGCGGCCTCGCCCAGCAGGTCCATGGCGGTGCGCGCGGCCTTGAGCGCATCGCGCATGTCCTTGGCCGACTGATCGGCATTCAGGTAGGGGTGGTAGCCCAGGCTCGACTGGTCGTAGCCCGCATAGTTGGGCGCCACCACGCGGTAGCCCTGGGCCGCGAAAAAGGCCGCCAGGATCATGCCCTCGCCGGCGCCGGAATTGGCGCTGTTCATGGGGTTGGAAATATCGAAATTGCGATCCGCCGTGGTGCCGTGCGCGTACAACAGCGTGGGCCGCGCGCCCTTGCAGGCCGGGTCGTCGCCCTGCGGCAGCATCAGCGCGCCGGTGGCGTTCGTCGTCTCGTCCCTCGCGCCCACGGTGCGGTACTCGATCTTGTGGAAGCGGATGCCGCAGCGCGGCGCCTGGGCCAGCTGCAGCAGCGCGCGGCCCGAGTCCGTGGCCGACAGCGCCTGCGCCAGCTGCTGGGCGCTGACCACCGCCAGCGGCGTGGTCGGCCGATTCAGCAGATCCCCCTCGCCCAGGCGGCCATCGCCGCCGCCGCAGGCGGCAAGCAGGCTGGCCGCGGCCAGCGCCACGGCGGTATAGACGGTTTTGCGCATGCAGGTCTCCTTGTGTTGGGGCTTGTGCCCCGATTGGATCAGAACAGCAACGGCCGCACACGCTCGGCCGCGCGGCGCAGCGCAGGCAACGCGGCCAGCGCGTCTTCGAGCTTCATGCGCGCCGTGGGTGCATGCAGCGCCATGGTAGCGCGGCATTCGCCCTTGTCATCCAGAATCGGCACGGCCATGCCGATCAGGCCCAGCATGAATTCCTCGACATCGGCGGAGTAGCCATCGATGCGGATCTGCGCACAGGCCCGCTCCAGCGCTTCGGGCCGGGTGAGCGTGAACTCGGTGAGCTTGGCAAAGCTCGCATGCTGCAGCACGGCGGCGCGCTTTTCGGCCGGCATCAGCGCCAGGTACATCTTGCCGCTGGCGGTGGCATGCAGCGGCACATGCGAGCCGGCCTCCAGCTGCGTGCGCAGCGGCCAATGGGTTTCGACACGGTCGAGGTAACGCACCTTCAGGCCGTCGAGCACCGTGAGATTGCAGGTTTCGTCGATCTCGCCAACCAGCTCGGACAGCACCTGGTGGCGCAGCTCACGGCGCGGGTCGGACTCCAGCGTGGCAAGCGCCATCTTCAACAGCCGCGGGCCGGGCGCGAAGCTGCGGTCCGACAGGTCGCGGCTGAGCCATTGCTGCGCCTCCAGCTGGCTGCACATGCGCGAGGCCGTGGCCTTGGGCAGTGCGAGCGCCCCCGCCACATCCATCAGGCCGACGCGGCCCGAGGTGGCGACGAAGTCCAGCACGGACAGCGCCCGCTCCGACACGGATACCGGCTCGGCACCGGTCTTGGCAGCGGCGGGTGCCGGGGCACTGGGGGCGGCCTTACTGGCGGCAGCGGCCGGCTTGCGAATCGGCATGGTTCTATGGATCTGGGTCTCTGGTACCACGGGTTTTTTCCCATTGTACGGTGGCTTATTTCGCCTAAAGTTCCATCAAAAGGAACATTTAGTTCCATTAAACGGAACAAATAAAGGAGACCCATGGCATCGGACAGTGCAAGAACCTACGACTACATCGTCGTGGGCGCGGGCTCGGCGGGCTGCGTGCTGGCGGCCCGGCTGAGCGAGGACCCGCGCAACCAGGTGCTGCTGCTGGAGGCCGGGCCGCCCGATCGCTCGCCGTGGATCCACCTGCCCATCGGCTACGGCAAGACGATGTGGAGCCCGGTCTACAACTGGAAGTTCGAGACCGACCCCGACCCCAACATGAACGGCCGCCGCATCTACTGGCCGCGCGGCAAGACCCTGGGCGGCTCCAGCTCCATCAACGGCCTGATCTATATCCGCGGCCAGGCCGAGGACTATGACCACTGGGCCGCGCTGGGCAACGAGGGCTGGGCCTTCCGCGACGTGCTGCCCTACTTCATCAAGTCCGAGGGCAACCAGCGCGGCGACAGCGAATTCCACGGCGGCTGCGGGCCGCTGCAGGTCTCGGACATCGGCGCCAGGCACGAGCTGATCGAGGCCTTCATCGCCGGCGCCGCAGAGCTGGGCGTGCCGCGCACCGACGATTTCAATGGCGCCGCGCAGGAAGGCGCCGGCTACTACCAGCTCACCACCCGCAACGGCCTGCGCTGCAGCACCGCCAAGGCCTACCTCAGCGCCGCCAGGCGCCGCCCCAACCTGCACATCGAAACCAATGCACAGGCCACCGGGCTGGCGCTGCGCGGCAAGCGCGTGGTGGGCGTGCACTACCGGCGCCAGGACCGGGACCTGAAGGCCATGGCAGGCTGCGAGGTGCTGCTCTGCGCAGGCGCCATCCAGTCGCCGCAGCTGCTGCAGCTGTCGGGAATCGGCCCGCGCCAGCTGCTGGAGGGCCTGGGCGTGCCGGTGGCCCACGAGCTGCCGGGCGTGGGCGAGAACCTGCAGGACCACCTGCAGATCCGCCTGGGCTTCGAATGCACCAAGCCCATCACCACCAACGACCAGCTCAATTCGCTGTTCGGCCAGGCCAGGCTCGGGCTGGAGTGGCTGGTGCACCGCAGCGGCCCGCTGGCCGTCGGTATCAACCAGGGCGGCTGCTTCATGCATGCGCTGCGCGATGCCGACGGCCGGCCCGTCGCGAAGACGCCCGACATCCAGTTCCACGTCGCCACGCTGTCGGCCGACATGGCCGGTGGCAAGGTGCATCCGTATTCGGGCTTCACCATGTCGGTGTGCCAGCTGCGGCCCGAGTCGCGCGGCCATGTGCGTATCCGCTCGCGCGATCCGCTGCAGCCGCCCGGCATGCAGCCCAACTACCTGGACACCGCGCTCGACCGCGACACCAACGTGGCCGCGGTGCGCGCGGCGCGCGCCATCGCCGCATCGCGCGCGATGGCGCCCTATGTCAGGCGCGAGGTGAAGCCCGGGCCAGACATGCAGTCCTACGACGAGCTGCTGGAGTTCTGCCGCGACAACGGCGCCACGATTTTCCATCCCAGCGGCACCTGCCGCATGGGCGCTGACGCCATGGCCGTGGTCGATGCCCGACTGCGTGTGCATGGCGTGAAGGGCATCCGCGTGGTGGACTGCTCTGTGATGCCCACACTCGTGTCGGGCAATACGAATGCGCCTGTCGTGATGATGGCCGAGAAGGCGGCCGACATGATTCGCGAAGACGCAAGGCGATCCGCTGCGGCCTGAAACCGGCCGCAGCGCCGGGACCTGGCAATCCCGGCGCAATCCTTCAACAGAAATGACAACCGGCGACGGGCAGGCAATCGCCGCGGATCGGCTCGCCCTGGCATCGGCAGGGCAGGCGGCTGCGCGCATCGCCCTCCCTGCAGCCTTCAACCGGAGACCAAGCATGGCTAGTACAACCCAGGGTACCGACCCTCGCGTCATTCGCAAGGTGGTCACCTCGGCCATCGTCGGCGCCACCATCGAGTGGTACGACTTCTTCCTGTATGGCGTGGTGGCGGGCATCGTCTTCAACAAACTCTATTTCCCCAGCGACGATCCACTCATCTCCACGCTGCTGGCCTACACCACCTTTGCGGTCGGGTTCGTGACGCGCCCGCTCGGCGGCGTGATCTTCGGCCACTTCGGCGACAAGATCGGCCGCAAGAGCATGCTGGTGATGACGCTGATGATCATGGGCGTCGCCACCTTCCTCATCGGCCTCGTGCCCACCTATGCGCAGATCGGCGTGGCCGCGCCGGCGCTGCTGCTGCTCTTGCGCGTGGCGCAGGGCATAGGCCTGGGCGGCGAATGGGGCGGCGCGGTGCTGATGGCCTACGAGTACGCGCCCCCGGAAAAGCGCGGCTTCTACGCATCGCTGCCGCAGATCGGGCTGGCGTTGGGCCTGTTCATGGCCTCCGGCGTGGTCGGGCTGCTGTCTTGGCTGTGCACCGACGAGCAGTTCATGGCCTGGGGCTGGCGCGCCGCCTTCCTGCTCTCGGGCCTGATGGTGGCGGTGGGCATGTTCATCCGCCTGCATGTGAAGGAAACACCCGAGTTCGCCGCGATCAAGGCGCGCAACGCCGAGACCGCGATCCCGTTCATGGACATGCTGCGCCGCTACCCCGGCAACGTGGTCAAGGGCATGGGCGCGCGCTACATCGACGGCGTGTTCTTCAACATCTTCGGCGTGTTCTCGATCACCTACCTCACCAACACGGTGAAGATCTCGCGCTCCGAGGCGCTGGTGGGGGTGATGGTGGCCGCGATCGTGATGTGCTTCAGCATCCCGGTCTTCGGCAGGCTGTCCGACAGGATGGGCCGCGCGCGCATGTACCAATGGGGCTCGCTCATCACCGGCATCGTCTCGTTTCCGGCGTTCTGGCTGATGAGCACCAGCAACGGCAACATGCTGCTGATCTGGATCGCCACCATCGTGCCGTTCGGCATCCTCTACGCCATGGTCTACGCGCCCGAGGCCGGGCTGTTCTGCGACCTGTTCGATGCCAAGGTGCGCTACACCGGGATCTCGTTCGTCTACCAGTTCTCGGGCATCTTCGCCTCGGGCATCACGCCGATCATCGCGACCGCGCTGCTCAAGGCCAACGGCGGCCAGCCCTGGCTGATCTGCGCCTATGTGCTGTTTGCCGGCCTGGTGTCCGCCTGGTGCGCGGCGCTGATCGGCAGGGACCAGGCCCGCACCCAGGCACGGCCGCGCATGCAGCCGGCCCGCGGCTGAGGGCCGCCGCGCCCCGGGCGAAGGCCGCTGCCGGCAGGAGCGGCCCGGCCCGCATCAGGCGCTCATGCGCCCGAATTTGCCGCTGTTGAAGTCATTCACCGCATCCACGATCTCTTGCTGCGTGTTCATGACGAACGGCCCATAGCCCACGATGGGCTCGGCGATAGGCTCGCCGCTCAGCAGCAGCACGGTGGCGTCGTTGTTGGCCTCGATCTCCACCGCCGAGCCCTCTGCCTCCAGCACCACCAGCTGCGACTCGCGGGCGAGCGCATCGCCAGCCACCTGCACCGTGCCCTCGATCACCACCAGGGCGGTGTTCCAGCCAGCGGGCAGCTCCAGCCGCGCGGTCTTGCCGGCGCGGATGCGCAGGTCCCACACGCTCAGCGGCGTGAAGGTGCGGGCGGGCCCGGTCTGGCCGCCGTAGCTGCCGGCGATCAGCCGCGCCACGCCGGCGCCATCCGGCAGCTCCACCGCCGGGATCTGCCCGCTGGTGATGGCCTGGTAGCCAGCGGGCGCCATCTTGTCCTTGGCCGGCAGGTTCACCCACAGCTGCACCATCTTCAGCAGGCCACCCTTTTCGGTGAAGCCCGGCGAGTGGAACTCCTCGTGCAGGATGCCGGCGCCTGCCGTCATCCACTGCACCTCGCCGGGGCCGATCACCCCGCCCTTGCCGGTGGAGTCGCGGTGCGCCACCTCGCCGTCATAGACGATGGTCACGGTCTCGAAACCCCGGTGCGGATGCTGGCCCACCCCGCGCGGCGCGCCGGTGGGGGCAAACTCCTGCGGGCCGGCGAAATCCAGCAGCAGGAACGGGCTCAGCTCCTTGCCATGGCTCTGGTACGAGAACAGGGAACGCACCGGAAAGCCATCGCCCACCCAGTGCTGCCGGGGGGCGTTCTGCACTTGCAATACCTTTTTCATCATCAGCTCCTGAAGGTGGAGCGGCATCTGCAGCCGCCATGGAACTATTATGGGTATTGAACACCAAAGGCGGTAGCTGGCGAAATCTTGATACATCGTTCCATTTTTTGAACAATATCCCCTCTTCTATGCAGCAGGACCTGAACGATCTGTACTACTTCGTGCAAGTGGTGGACCACGGCGGCATCGCGCCCGCGGGCCGCGCCCTGGGCATGCCCAAGTCCAAGCTCAGCCGGCGCCTGGCGCTGCTGGAAGAGCGCCTGGGCGTGCGGCTGGTGCAGCGCTCGACCCGCAAGTTCACCGTGACCGAGCTGGGCCAGACCTACTACCAGCACTGCAAGGCCATGCTGGTCGAGGCCGAGGCGGCGCAGATGAGCATCGATGCGGTACGCGCCGAGCCGCACGGCGTGGTGCGGCTGAGCTGCCCGGTGGCGCTGCAGCACACGCTGGTGGAAAGCATGCTGACCGACTACCTGGTGCGCAATCCCGCGGTCACCCTGCACCTGGAGGTCACCAACCGGCGCGTGGACGTGATCGCCGAGGGGCTGGACCTGGCCATCCGCGTGCGGCCGCTGCCGCTGGCCGACAGCGACCTGGCCACGCGCATACTGCAGGAGCATTCCACCTACCTGGTCGCCAGCCCGCTGCTGCTGCGCCGCCACGGCATGCCCCAGAGCCCGCAGGAGCTGGCGCAGTGGCCCACGCTGTGGCACGGCACGCCCGAGCAGCAGTTCACCTGGCAGCTGACCCACCCCAGCCAGGGGCAGCTCAGCATTGCCCACCAGCCCCGGCTGGTGACCACCGACATCATGGCCCTGCGCAGCGCGGCGCTGGCCGGCGTGGGCGCGGTGCTGCTGCCCAGCATCATGGTGCACGAGCAGGTGCTGTCGGGCCGGCTGGTGCAGCTGCTGCCCGACTGGCTGCCGCGCAAGGACGCGGTGCATGTGGTCTTTTCCTCGCGCCGCGGCATGCTGCCCGCGGTGCGCTCGCTGATCGACCACCTGGCCGAGGAGTTCGCCAGGCTGCCCTCCTGCTGAGCCCGCGCTCCAGCAACGCACGTATGCACAAAAAAGCACATAAAAAAAGCGCGATGTCTGCTAGACATCGCGCTGGTGACTCAACTTTCTAATCGCTGGAGGTTTTTGCCTTTCGGCGCGCTTATTCTAACGCCAATCACTGCAATTTGTTGATGTCGTTAAAACTTTGTTGCTTTTAGGCTTTTTCACCCTCGTACAGGCTGCGCGCCGGCAGCACCGCGCCCTCGCAGCTGCCGAAGCCGATGCGGGCAAATCCAGGCCTCTCGCACCAGCCGCGCAACCGCGCCGAGTCGCCGTCCTCCAGGAAGACACGCTGCTCGCCATCCGGTAATTCAACCGGTTTCTTACCCCCCATGGTCAACTCGATCAAGGCACAGGCCTGGTCCAGCGTGGGGCCCGACAGCGTGCCCGAGCCCATGAAGTCGCCGGGCTGCAGGTTACAGCCGTTCACGGTATGGTGCGCCACCATCTGCGCCACGGTCCAGTAGGCATGGCGGTAGCTGGTCTGCGCCACGGTGGCATAGCCCTGGCCGGCCGCGCGCATGCGCGGCGTTTGCAGGTCGAACGCCAGCTGGATGTCGAACGCGCCTTCGGCGCTGTTGGCAGTGCTTTGCAGATAAGGCAGCGGCTGCGGGTCTGCGGCCGGGTGCGCGAAGGCGGTGCGGTACGGCGCCAGCGCCTCAAGCGTGACGATCCAGGGCGAGACGGTGGAGGCGAAGTTCTTCGACAGGAAGGGGCCGAGCGGCTGGTATTCCCAGGCCTGGATGTCGCGGGCCGACCAATCGTTGAGCAGGCAGATGCCGAACACATGGTCCTCGGCATCCGCCATCGCCACCGGCTCGCCCAGCGCATTGCCGGGGCCGATGAACACGCCCAGCTCCAGCTCGATGTCCAGGCGCTTGCAAGGCCCGAAGCTCGGCACAGCGGCGTCGGGCGCCTTGGTCTGGCCGACCGGGCGCCTGAAGGCCTGGCCCGAGACCACGATGCTGGACGCGCGGCCGTGGTAGCCGATCGGCACCCACT
The DNA here is from genome assembly GCF_057808605.1 of Comamonas sp. FG99. Lineage (NCBI taxonomy): Bacteria > Pseudomonadati > Pseudomonadota > Betaproteobacteria > Burkholderiales > Comamonadaceae > Comamonas > Comamonas sp. FG99. The sequence continues at coordinate 18,604 of NZ_JBMDII010000032.1, read as the reverse complement.
GGTAGTTGGGCAGCAGCGGGTTGTCGGGGCGGAACTGCTTGCCGATGTTGGTCGCGTGGTGGATGGAGGTGTAGAAGTCGGTGTAGTCGCCGATCTGGGCCGGCACCGCATATTCGGCTTCGGCTTGCGGCACCAGGCAGGCCTGCCAGGCCGATTGCTCGGCGGCGCCTGCGCGCAGGCCGCGCGACAGCGCCAGGCGCAGCGCGCTCCAGGCCTGGCCGCCCAGCGCCATCAGCGCATTGAGCCTGGGCGCGGATGCGGCCTGCGCGGCGGCCGCGGCGCCGCCCTGCAGCGTGCCGGTGGCGCACAGCGCCGCCAGGTCGAGGATCTGGTCGCCGATGGCCACGCCGCCGCGAAAGGCCTCGCTGCCGCCGCGCCGGCGGAAGCTGCCGAACGGCAGGTTCTGCAGCGGGAAATCCGTGCCGGCCTGCTGGGCGCTGGCCACCCAGCTTTGCAGGCCGGCGTCGTGGGTTTCGTTCAGGATTGTCATGATCTTTCCAGTCGTTAGCAAATATCGCGCGCCATCACTGGCCAGCGGGCTTGAAGTGCTTTTTCAGGCCTTGCCAGCAGCGATAGTACTCGTGCTGCAGCTGCACGGTTTCGAGCGCATGGCGCGTGGGCTGGATGACCTCGGGCGTCTCGAACATGAAGGCCATGGTGTCGGTGACGTAGTGCGGCTTGCTGGTGTCGGCGGCGCTGGCCTTGGCGAAGGTGTCGGCGTCGGGGCCATGGCCGCTCATGCAGTTGTGCAGCGAGGCGCCGCCGGGCACGAAGCCCTCGGCCTTGGCATCGTAGGCGCCATGGATCAGCCCCATGAATTCGCTGGCGAAGTTGCGGTGGAACCATGGCGGACGGAAAGTGTCCTGCATGGCCAGCACGCGCGGCGGGAAGATCACGAAATCCAGCGTGTCCACGCCCGGCAGCGCGCTGGGCGACTGCAGCACCAGGAAGATCGACGGATCGGGATGGTCGTAGCTGATCGAGCCGATGGTGTTGAAGCGGCGCAGGTCGTACTTGTACGGCGCATAGTTGCCGTGCCAGGCCACCACGTCGAGCGGCGAATGGCCGATGCGGGCGCTCCAGAACCGGCCGCGCAGCTTGGCCACCAGCTCGAAATCGCCCTCGACGTCTTCGTAGGCGGCCACCGGCGTCTGGAAGTCGCGCGGGTTGGCCAGGCCGTTGGAGCCGATCACGCCCAGGTCGGGCAGCTTGAGCAGCTCGCCATAGTTCTCGCAGACATAGCCGCGCGCCTGGCCGTCGGGCAGGTGCACCGCGAAGCGCACGCCGCGCGGCACCACCGCGATCTCCTGCGGCTCCACCTCGAGCGTGCCCAGCTCGGTGGCAATGGTGAGCCGGCCCTGCTGCGGCACGATCAGCAGCTCGCCGTCGGCGTTGTAGAAAAAGCGCCCCTGCATGCCGCGGTTGGCCGCATACAGGTGGATGCCGCAGCTGGCATTGCCCGCCATGCTGACCATGCCCTCGATGAAGTCCACCGGCCCGACGGGCGGCGGCAGCGGGTCCCAGCGCAGCTGGTTGGGCGGCGTGGGCACTTCGTCGAAGCCGCCGGTGACGTGGCTCTTCCAGCGCGGCAGCTCCGTGGCCTGGAAGGGCTCGTGCATCGCGCCGGGGCGGATGCGGTACAGCCACGAGCGGCGGTTGCTGTGCCGCGGCGCAGTGAAGGCCGTGCCCGACAACTGCTCGGCGTACAGGCCCAGCGGCGCAACTTGCGGCGAATTGCGGCCCACCGGCAAGGCGCCCGCAATCGCCTCGGTGGCCCATTCGTTGGCAAAGCCGGTCATGTACTGCCGGCTGGTGAAAGTAGTGGTCATGGTCATCTCCTGAGAGCTTCTAAGAACCTGTTCACGATCGCTACGCAGCCGCGTTGCAGACGCAATCGGGATGAGTGCGAGTCGATGTGGCGCAGCATGCACTGGTGTGCATGCAAGACGCAGCGCGAAGCAATCGCCCGATTGCGTCGCAACCCGCAGGGCCAGTGCATTTGCGGCCGCCCGGGTAGGGGCGGTCTGCGGCGTTGCCTCGCCGGCCGCGCGAATCCTCGCCATAGCTGGGCTATGGCTGCGGTATCGCGCCTTGCATCCCATCCCGCAAATGCACTGGCGCGGCTGCGTAGCGATCGTGAACAGGTTCTAAGTGCTTTCCCGCAGGCGGCCCGCGTTTGCGGGGTAGGCGAGAGAAATCCCGATCCATGCGCGCATGGTCCGTGGCATATTGGTGCTCGTTGACATTGCGGGGAACTCCAATGAGCATGACAACCCCCTCCGCCCCACCCGTGCTGGATCGCACGTTCACGCATCGCCTGCATGCGCTTGCCAAGGTCATAGACCGGGTGACCCAACGGGCCTACGAGCACGAAGTGGGCATCCCGATCAGCGAAGGCCGATGTCTGGCCGCCATCGGCGCCTTCTATCCGCTGTCGGTCAACGACCTGGCCATGCACACCAACCTGAACAAGGCACAGGCCAGCCGCTCCACGCAGTCGCTGGTGGAGCGGGCGCTGGTGCTCAAGCAGACCAGCGATGTGGACGGCCGCAGCGTGGTGCTGACGCTGACGCCGGCGGGCCGCGAGATGTGGGCCCGGCTGATGGCGGTGATCGACCGGCGCAACCGCGAAGTGGTGGCGGCGCTGAGCAGCGACGAGCAGGCGCTGTTCGGCCAGCTGCTGGACCGGCTGCTGGAGCACGCGCGCCGCTGCGCCGCAACTCCAGCCTGAACTCCGGCCCGGACTTCCGCCCGGCAACGCCTGCCCGTCCATCATGCCGGCTCCGCCTCGGCTGCCTTGGTGCGGCGCGTGCGCGCTTCCTGCGCGCTGACTAGGTTGTGGTCGATGGCGCCGCACAGGCTGGCGCCGTCCTTGCCCTTCATCTCGATGCGCACGCTGTCGCCCAGCTGCAGGTAGCCGGTTTTTGCGGCGCCGTTTTGCAAGATTTCCATGCCGCGCTTGTCGGCGATGCAGCCATAGCCCTTGGGCCAATCCAGGCTGCCTTTCTTGTCCACTGCCGCATTCGCCACCGTGCCGCAGCCCACCACGGTGCCAGCACGCAGATGGCGCGTGGCGGCCGCATGGGCGATCAACTGGCCGAAGTGAAAACCCATGTCGGCACCGGCATCGCACATGCCGACCTTGCGGCCGTTCCACGAGGCCTGCAGCGTCAGGTGCACGCGCCCATGGCGCCAGGCCTCGCCCACCTCGTCCAGCGTGACGGCCACCGGCGCGAACGCCACCGCCGGCCGGCTCTGCACCCAGCCGCAGCGCTTGTCCAGCTCGGCCGGCGCGAGCTGGCGCAGGCTGATGTTGTCCACCACCGCCAGCAGGCGCACCGCGTCCAGCGCGTCCTCGGGGCCGGTGCCCATGCGCACGTCGGCCGTCACCACCGCGAGCTCCGCGCCGAAATCCACGCCCATGGCATCGCTGGCCACCACGATGTCGTCGCAGGGCCCGAGGAAGTCATCGCCGCAGCCCTGGTACATGGAGGGCGTGAGGCCGGCGGACGCGGGCTCCAGGCCCAGCGCGCGCTGCTCCAGCTCCAGATGGCCAGGATAGGCCGCGCCGCTCAGCCACTGGTAGGCGCGCGGCAGCGGCGCCATGCACTGCTCGGGGTTGAAGTCGAAGGCGTGGCGGGCTCGGCCGGTATTGAGCGCGTCGTACACATCCTGCAGCTGCGGCGCGAGAAAGCCCCAGTCGTCCAGCACCTGCTGCAGGCGATGGGCAATGCCGGTGGCGTAGTGGGCGGTGCGCAGGTCGCGCGAGACGACGACCAGCTGTCCGTCGCGCGATCCGTCTTTATAGGTTGCAAGCTTCATGGCGCATTGCTCTGGTTGGAATACAAGCCCTTATCGTGCCAGAACGCGGTGGCCTTCGCCGCCGCATCGCCTGGTCAAAATTAAACTATAAGAAATCAATTCACCTAAACGAAATCGATAATACCGGAAAATCAGCCGATGGACAAGGAACGCACGGGTATTCAATCGGTGGAGGTGGGCTTTGCCCTGCTGCAGGCGCTGGCCGAGGCGCCGGGACCCTTGATGCTCAAGGATCTGGCCGCCATGGCGCACATGCCGGCCGCCAAGGCCCACCGCTACCTGGTGAGCTACCAGCGCAGCGGCCTGGTGGCGCAGGACGCCGCCACCGCGCGCTACGACCTGGGCCCGATGGCGCTGCAGCTGGGCCTGGCCGCGCTGCGCCGCAGCGACCCGGTGCGGCTGGCGCGCGAGCGCATGCCGCAGTTGCTGCAGCAGCTGGACCACACGGTGGCGCTGGCCGTGTGGGGCAACCGGGGGGCGACCATCGTGCACTGGGAGGAGCCGCCGCAGGGCACCACCGGCCATCTGCGCCTGGGCGATGTGATGCCGCTGCTGTCGTCCGCCACGGGCCGCTGCTTCGGCGCCTGGCTGCCGGCGGCGCGCACCGCGCCGCTGCTGCAGGCCGAGCTGGAGCTGGCCCGGCGCAACCAGCGCGGCGACCTGCCGCACACGCCTGAGGCGGCCGAGACATTGTTCGCCGAGGTGCGCGCCCGCGGCTCGGCCCGCGTGGTTGACACCCTGCTGCCCAGCGTGGTGGCCTTTTGCGCGCCGGTGTTCGATGCGCGCGGCCATGTGGCGCTGGGCATCACCACGCTGGGCACCATCGCCAGCTTCGATCCGCACTGGGGCGGCGCCATCGACCAGGCGCTGCAGTCCCTGGCGGCCCAGCTCTCGCACGCGCTGGGATTTGACGGCAAGGCGCGGCGCTAGGGCCTGTTCACACAAAGCACGGGGATCGCGTTGAGTCCTCTTGGGATGGGCTGCAAGGCGCTGGCCCGCAGCAAGGTAGGTACCTTGCAAGAGACAGCAACGCAGCAGACCGCCCAAGAGGGCTCAACCCTTCGGGCAAGTGCGGCAGGGCCGCCACTGCGTCGTTACGCTTCTTGTGCGGGTGGGCACACGCACGGCGTCGCGTGCCTAGCATTGACAGCCCTGTCGGGCTTGCGCGACCCCGTATTGGTGTGAACAGGCCCTAGCCCAGACGCAGCGGCTTTACCCGGGCTTATCCTCCCCGCCTATACACCCCACCTACACTTGCAGCCTATGCGCTCTCGCTTGCTGTATCCGCTGACGGCCGCCGTACTGGCGGTACATGCCATCGTGCTGCTGGCGCCCGGCCTGCCGGCCTGGATGCGCCCGCGCGCCCTGCCCGCGCCGCAGGATCTGCGCTTCAGCACCCGTGGCATCAGTCCCGCGCCGCAACCCGAGGCTGCCGCGCCGCCGGCACCCGCGCCAGCACCGGCCCCGAGGCCGGCGCCGCCCGCTCGCGCCAAGCCGGCCCCCAAACCAGCCAAGGCAGCCCCCGTGGCGCCGCCGAGCGAAGCGCCAGCAGCGGCAGCCAGTGAAGCGCCGGGGCCGGCCCCGGCCCCCGGCGCCAGCCTGGATGATTTGCTCGGCGACGACAAGAACGCCCCGCCCGAGCCGCACGAAGCCAGCGCTGCCGCCGCCGATGCCGCGGATGCGCAGCCATCCGCGGCCACGCCCGAGCCCAGCGCGCCGGCAGCGCCTGCCGCCGATGCACCCGCCGCGCCGGACGCCCCCGCGCTGGGCATAGGCAGCGCCGGCTACACCGGCGCCCTGCCGGCCGCGCGGGTACCGCCGTCCACCGAGCTGAAGTTCGATGCCAAGGGCTCGGCCAAGGGTTTCAACTATTCGGCCAGCGCCTCGCTGCGGTGGCAGAGCGATGGCAGGCAGTACCAGGCGCGCCAGGAGATCTCGGCCTTCCTGATCGGCTCGCGCACCCAGACCAGCACCGGCCGCATCGACCTGAACGGCCTGGTGCCGCAGCGCTTTGGCGACAAGGCCCGCAGCGAACGCGTGGCGCAGTTCGACGCCGCGCCCGCCCGGGTGAATTTCAGCAATGGCAATGCCAGCGCGGTCACGCCCGGCGTGCAGGACCGGCTGTCCATCTTCGTGCAGCTGGCCAGCATGTTCGCGGCGGCGCCCGAGCGCTATCCGCCCGGCACGGCCATCAGCATCAACACCGCGAGCGCCACCGCCGCCGCGGTATGGACCCTGGTGGTGGACGGCCCCGAGACGCTGGAGCTTCCCGAGGGCCGGCGCGAGACCATCCGGCTGACGCGCCGCCAGCTGCCAGGCGACGACCAGAAGGCCCAGCTGTGGCTGGCGCCCGGGCTGAACTACCTGCCGGTGCGCATCCACCTGTCCCAGCCCAATGGCGATTTCGCCGACCTGTCGCTGAAATCGGCCAGCCAGCCGCCCTGATTTGTCTGTTTTTTGGCGCGCTGGCGCGTTAGGGAGACAAAAGCCCCCGTGTTTGCAAAAAACAGCTGCCAAAAGCTGCTACAAAGAGCTTGTGGCGCTTCTTGCAAACCCGGGCGGCGCCACCACCTGCGAAGCTAAGGAGGTATGCCATGCAAATGATTTACGACTCGGATTCTTTCGTGGTGCTGCACCTCATGCCCGAAATTCCCTTGTCTGCCGACGGCGCCACCACGCAGCCGCCCGTGACGGAGCCCGTTCGCAAGCTGTTGCGCCAGGGATTCGAGATCGTGGACAAGCGCAGCGGCAAGGAGCTGTACCTGGACGGCGTGTGGGCCGAGATATTCCAGCAGCAGCTGCAGGCTTGGCAGGCGAATGCGCCCACCGAGGAAGAGGTGGAGGCCGCGCTGGACCGCTATACCGGCCTGGCCCAGCAGCCCGTGGTCATGCACTGACGGGCAGGCGCGACCAGGCCCACCCCACCACTCCTTCCCCCCATTCCTGGCTTCACCCGGCTTCAGGCGGGGGCATGCTCGGCCATGAAGGCCTGCGGGTCCTCGGCCTGCAGTACCTGCTGCGCCCAGGCGACCAGCGGCTGGGTATTGGTCTGCAGCATGTGCTGCTTGACCGGCAGGATGCCGGCGGGCTGCATCGAGAAGCTGCGCAGCCCCAGGCCGAGCAGCAGGTCGGTCATCGCCGGATCGCCGGCCATCTCGCCGCAGATGCTGATCTTCTTGCCGGCCTGGTTGCAGGCTGCGATCACGTCGGCGATCAGCTGCAGCACCGCCGGGTGCAGCGGGTCGTACCAGTCGGCGACGGCCTCGTCGGCGCGGTCGATCGCCAGCGTGTACTGGATCAGGTCGTTGGTGCCTATGGACAGGAAGTCGAAGTACCGCAGGAAGCTGCGCACCATGATGGCCGCCGCCGGCACCTCGATCATCGCCCCGAGCTTGACCGCGCCCTGGGCCTCGCCGCGGTCGCGCAGCTCCTGCGACGCCAGCTCGACCTGGGCCAGGATCTGCCGGATCTCGCTTTGCTGCGCCACCATCGGGAACAGGATCTGCACCGGCCCGTGCGCCGCCGCGCGCAGCATGGCGCGCAGCTGGGCGCGGAACATCTGCGGATCGGACAGGCTCCAGCGGATGGCGCGCAGGCCCAGCGCCGGATTGAGCGTGGTTTCCTTGGTCTTGTCGAGCGGCTTGTCGGCGCCGACGTCCACGGTGCGCAGCGTCACCGGCATGCCCTGCATGCCCTGCACCACCTCGGCGTAGGCGGCGTACTGCTCTTCCTCGCCGGGGATCTTGCCGCCGCGCCCCATGAAGAGGAATTCGCTGCGAAACAGCCCCACGCCCACCGCGCCCGCCCGCACCGCGGAGGCGATGTCGCCAGGCTGCTCGATGTTGGCCAGCAGCTCGACGCGCTGGCCGTCGATCGTCAGCGCCGGGGTGTCGCGCAGGCGCGAGAGGCGCTCGCGCTCCAGCTTCAGCTGGCGCTGGCGGAAGCGGTATTCCTCCAGCATGATGGGCGATGGATTGACAATCACCTCGCCCGCATCGCCGTCGATGATGATCAGGTCGTCGGGCCGCACCAGCTGGCTGGCGCTGCGCGCGCCCACCACGGCCGGAATGTCCATGCTGCGCGCCACGATCGCGGTGTGCGAGGTCTTGCCGCCCACCGCGGTCACGAAGCCGGCGAACACGCTTTGCTTGAACTGCAGCATGTCGGCGGGCGACAGGTCGTGCGCGATCAGCACCATCGGCGCCTCGCGCTCGTCGCCCACCCAGTCCTGCTGGGCCTTGCCGGGGGCCGGCGCGGGCGCGGTGACCGGGCTGGCCACGCCGCGCATATGGCGCAGGATGCGCTCCACCACCTGCTGCAGGTCGCCCTTGCGCTCGCGCAGGTATTCGTCCTCCATCTCGTCGAACTGGTGGCACAGCACCTCCAGCTGCGCGGTCAGCGCCCATTCGGCGTTGTACAGGCGCTCGGAGATCCAGTGGCGCACGCCGCTGCTGAGCATGTCGTCCTGCACCAGCATCAGGTGCACGTCAAGCAGCGGCGCCAGCTCGTGCGGCGAATCCGCCCCCATGCCGCTGCGCAGGCGCTGCAGCTCCTCGATGACGGCCATGCGCCCGGTGCGCACCCGCTCGATCTCCGCCTCGACCAGTTCGGGCTCGATGAAGTAGTGCACCACCTCCAGATGACTCGATGCCGCCAGCACGGCTCGCCCAATGGCAATTCCCCGCGCAACGGCGAGTCCATGGATCGCAAAGGTCATGAAGGTATCCTGCGGTGCTCAACACAAAGGCCGCACGCTGGCGGCCTCGCTACTGTAGCGGATCGGCGCCCGCCTGGGCGCTATTCACCCTCACCGAACTTGTCATTGATCAGGGCCAGTAGCCCGTCCATCGCCGCCTGCTCCTGCTCGCCGTCGGTCTCCACCACCACCTCGGTGCCCATGCCGGCGGCCAGCATCATGACGCCCATGATGCTCTTGGCATTGACGCGCCGCTCGCCCCGCGATATCCACACCTCGCAGGGGAAGCTGCCCGCGAGCTTGGTCAGCTTGGCGGACGCGCGGGCATGCAGGCCCAGCTTATTGCTGATGGTCACGTTGGTCTGGATCATAGTGCCTGGTGTTCTGGTTTTGGGGAGTGGCGGAAGTCACTTGCAGGATGCCCTGGGTGCCGCCGGCCAGCGCACGCGCGGCCAGCGCATCGAGCGGCTCCTGCGCATAGCAGATGCTGCGCAGCAGCATGGGCAGGTTCACCCCGGTGACCAGCCGCGCGTCGGGCCGCTTGGCCAGCTCCTGCGCCACATTGTGGGGCGTGGCCCCGAAAACGTCGGTGAGCAGCAGCACCGGTGCATCGCCAGCCGCGTCCAGCAGCGCACGGGCCTGCTCCAGGCTGGCCTGCGGATCGGCGTTGGCCACGACATCCAGCGTCAGCACCTGCGTGGCGCAATCCGGAAACACATGCCGGGCACACTCGCGCAGGGCATGTGCCAGCGGAGCGTGGGCAATCAGCAAAATCCGGTTGTTCATGGCTGCAAGGCAAAAAAGCGGCAGGTCGATCAAGCAAGTGTAGCGTTTATGCGGCAGTGCAACATAGACGAAAACCACTAGGCTGTCGCCTTGATACATGTTCACCTTTGCGGCCCGCGCTCACTGCATGGCCATGCCTTGCATGAAGGTGTCGCGCGCCGCCTGCCCGATCTCGCGTGGCGACAGCACCACAGCATGGTAGAGCCGCGCCTGCGCACCCTCCAGGCGGGCGAACCACAGCGCATCGACCCAGACCGGGCGGCCGCCCTCGTCGCGGCCCTGCCACTGCACCCGCACGGACTGGGGCAGGCCCATGACGCCAGGCGCTGCAAAGGGGGTGCCGGCCGGCGCCCCGGCCGGCAGGTGCAGCTGCTTTTGCAGCGCCTGCTGCCAGCGCTGCAGCACCTCGGAGGCCTGGGCCGGCTGCGCCACCGGCATGTGCGAGAGCGCGAAGGTCGCACCGTCGGCCTCGCAGCCCGCCATGGCCAGGCTGACCGGGCCCTGGCCCCAGTCGACGCTGCGCACGGCATGGTCGGGCTTGCAGGGGAAGGTGGCGATGACCGGCGCGCCGTCCAGCGGCACGCTGCGCCAGTTGAGGCTGGGACTGCAGCCGGCGAGCACCAGCAAGGCGGCAGCGGTAGCTGCAATGGCAATGGCAGGCGAGAGAGGACGAGGCATGGCACGATTATCGCCATACCCTTGAACTTCTCCCGGATCGGCGACTCTAGCTACACTGGGCGTTCTCACGAGTAGCAGCAGCCATGGCATCGAAAACCGCAAAATCCCTTCTGGCAGGCGTGGCCGTCGCGGCCGCACTGGGCGTGGGCGCCTATGTGTACCGGGGCGCCGGCCAGTCGCCGGCGCCGCAAAGCACCTTCGTGCTGCTGGACGGCAGCTCCAAGACCACGGCCGACCTGCAGGGCAAGGTGACGCTGGTGAACTTCTGGGCCACCAGCTGCGTGACCTGCATGGCCGAGATGCCCGACATCATCGCCACCTACAACAAATACCAGTCCAAGGGCTTCGAGACCATGGCCGTGGCCATGAGCTACGATCCGCCCAGCTACGTGGTGAACTACGCCGAGACCCGCAAGCTGCCGTTCAAGGTGGCGATAGACAACACCGGCAGCGTGGCCAAGGCCTGGGGCGATGTGCAGCTCACCCCGACCACCTACATCGTCAACAAGCGCGGCCAGATCGTGAAGAGCTACATCGGCGCGCCCAATTTCGCCGAGCTGCACCAGCTGATCGAAAAACTGCTGGCCGAGGCCTGACCGCTACACTCGGGACTGGATCAACTCTGCCAACGCAACAGTGGACACGCCCGCGGTCACGCTCATCACCCCCGCCACCGCCGAACAACTGCGGCTGACGCGCGAGATCTTCCAGGAATACGCCGACAGCCTGAAGGTCGACCTCGACTTCCAGGGCTTTGCCGACGAGCTGGCCCAGCTGCCTGGCGACTACGCGCCGCCGCGCGGCGAGCTGCTGCTGGCCATCGTCGACGGCTCGGTGGCCGGTTGCTGCGCACTGCGCCCCATCGATGACGTGGACTATGCCAACGCCTGCGAGATGAAGCGCCTGTACGTGCGCAAGGCCTTCCGCGGCTTCGGCCTCGGCCGCCTGCTGGTCGATGCCACGCTGGACGCGGCCGCCCGCCTGGGCTACGACTGCATCCTGCTGGACACGCTCGATTCAATGGAGTCGGCGCGCGCGCTGTATGCCGATGCGGGCTTCGAGGAGATCCCGCCCTACTACCACAACCCCATCGCCGGCACCCACTACCTGAAGGCCGACGTCAGGATCTAACCCAAGGCCTCCAGGCTGGAGACCCACCACACCAGGCCGGCGCTGGCCGCCAGCACCAGCAGCGCGAGCAGCCGGGTCGCGGCACTGTCGATGGAATGCTCCACATGCTGCTCCAGCTCCTTGTGGCCGTGCAGCATGGGACGCAGCACCGTGCGGCGCAGCCGGAAGATGTAGAACACGATGGCCAGCAGGTGCAGCCCGATCATGCCCAGCAGCAGGTACTGGCCCACCGCCTTGTGGTAGCTGGTGGCCTGGCTCACCACCGCGCCGGAGACGAAGCGCGTGAGCGGCCCGGCAAACGCGATCTCGTCATCGCTCATCAGGCCTGTTGCCACCTGCAGGCCGAGCAGCAGCAGCATCGCCAGCACCGCCCAGGCGCCGGTGGGGCTGTGGCCTACCTCGTGGCGCGACGCGCCGCGCCCGCGCAGATAGGCCAGCACCTGCGCCGGCCCAAGCGCGAACTGCCCGAAGCGCGACCAGTAGCCGCCAACCAGGCCCCAGGCCAGTCGAAACAGCAGCAGCGCGGCAATCACATAGCCACAGCGGAAATGCCAGACCATGGCGTTGCCACCGAGCTTGCCGCTGACGAACGAGCCCAGGAAGCACAACACCAGCGCCCAATGGAACAGCCGCGTGGGCAGGTCCCATACGCGGATGCGGTAAGAAGTCGCCATCACTGCCTCCGTCTCGAATGTGCTACAAACCAATGGTGCAATGTTCAGCATTGTGCGCCAGCGGGCCAGCTCCCTGGCCCGATCACCCAGACCAACAAGCCCACGAAGGATTTTGCATGACCTCGAAAAACGTGCTCTGGACCAGCCTGGCCCTGGCCACCGCGATGGCGGGCTTTGCCGCCCCTGCATCTGCGCAATTCGCCAAGGCCGAAGACGCCGTGAAATACCGCCAGTCGGCGCTGTTCATCATGGGCCAGCATTTCGGCCGCCTCGGCGCCATGGCCAACGGCAAGATTCCCTTCGACGGCAAGGCCGCCGAGGCCAATGCGGATATCGTCGCCAGCATGGCCAAGCTGCCCTGGGCCGCCTTCGAGGCCGCCCACGAGGGCGGCAAGGCCAAGCCCGAGATCTGGAAGGAACAGGCCAAGTTCAAGGACCTGGCCGACAAGATGCAGGCCGAGACGGTGAAGCTGGCCGCCGCCGCCAAGACCAACAATGTAGACAACCTCAAGGCCGCCTTCGGCCCTGCGGCCACCAGCTGCAAGAACTGCCACGACAGTTTCCGCAACAAGTAAAAAAGATAGCTGCCAGCGCCTACCACAACTGGATTTCAGATATAAAACTATCTGAAACCGTTGACAGATAAGCGCTGGCAGCTATGGTTTCAGCCAGCTGACAGCAGGAAAGAATCAGGCCTTGGCTTGCTTGAGCAGCGTGTCGGCGTCGCTGACCTCGAACTTGCCGGGGCCTTCGACGTTCAGCTGCACCACCTTGCCATCCTTGACCAGCATGGAGTAGCGGTTGCTGCGCAGGCCCAGGCCCTTGCCGTTGAGGTCCAGCGTCAGGCCGGTGGCCTTGGCGAACACCGCATCGCCGTCGCCGATCATGCGCACCTTGCCTTCGGTCTTCTGGTCCTGGCCCCAGGCGCCCATCACGAAGGCGTCGTTCACCGACAGGCACCAGATTTCATCCACGCCGGCGGCCTTGAACTCGGCGGCCTTTTCCACGTAGCCGGGCAGGTGCTTGGCCGAGCAAGTCGGCGTGAAGGCGCCGGGCACGGCGAACAGGGCGATGGTCTTGCCGGCGGCTTCCTTTTGCACGTCGAAGGCGTTCGGGCCCAGGCTGCAGCCGTTGCCTTCCACGGCCACGAATTCGTTCAGGGTTGCTGCGGGCAGCGCATCACCAATTTTGATCATCAGGTTCTCCTTGTTTCACAGTGCCACGCGGGCAAGAGACGGCCGTCGTCGCTGCCGGCGCATTGGCGCGCCGACAAAAAGCCATAAAAAAAACGACCCACGCATTGTGGGTCGTTTTCAAGGTTGCAGTGGCAACAGCCGTAATAGGCTTAGACCAGGGCAGCCTTTTGCACCAGGTTGGTCACCACCCAGTTCTTGGTTTTCGAGAGCGGACGGCTCTCGGTGATCTCGACCGTATCGCCCAGCTTGTACTCACCTTGCTCGTCGTGAGCGTGGTACTTGCTGGACTTGATCACGATCTTGCCGTAGATCGGGTGCTTCACACGGCGCTCGACGAGCACCGTCACCGTCTTGGCACGCTTGTCGCTGACCACCTTGCCAACCAAGGTGCGCTTGAGGGACTTTTTCTCTTCCGTCATGTCGGCTCCTTTTTACTTGGCGGCTTGCTTTTCAGCAAGAATGGTCTTGGCACGGGCCACGTCGCGGCGGGTAGCCTTGAGCGTTGCCGTGTTACCCAGCTGTTGCGTAGCCTTTTGCATGCGCAGGCCGAAGTGGGCCTTTTGCAGCGACTTGATTTCAGCTTCGAGGCCAGCAACATCCTTTTGGCGCAATTCAGCAGCTTTCGTCATATCGATCTCTCCTGATTAAGCGCCAAGTTGGCGGGCAACGAACGTGGTGCGCAGCGGCAGCTTGGCGGCAGCCAGGCGGAACGCTTCGCGGGCCAGTTCTTCCGGCACGCCCAGGATCTCGAACACCACCTTGCCGGGCTGGATTTCAGCCACGTAGTACTCGGGATTGCCCTTGCCGTTACCCATACGGACTTCGGCAGGCTTGGTCGAGATCGGCTTGTCGGGGAACACGCGGATCCAGATGCGGCCACCACGCTTGACGTGGCGGGAGATTGCACGGCGTGCAGCCTCGATCTGGCGAGCCGTCAGGCGGCCGCGGTCCGTGCACTTGAGACCGAAGTCACCGAACGCAACCGTGTTGCCACGGGTTGCGATGCCGGTGTTGCGGCCCTTTTGCTCCTTGCGATATTTGCGGCGAGCAGGTTGCAGCATGTTTATTCTCCTTTACCGTCCGCTGCTGTAGCGGGCGCGTCAGTCTTGCGAACGCGCTTAACGGAATCGGCGCCAGCGCCGGCAGGCTTGTCGCTGCCGTCTGCAGGTGCCCCATTGCCACCACGGCGGCCATCGCGGCCACCACGGGGGCCACCACGGCCATCGCGGTCGCCACGACCGTCACGGCGCGGGCCGCGCGGACGGCGCTCTTCCTCGGGACGCGGCGTCTCTGCAGCAGGCAGGTCGTTGCGGCCCAGGGTGTCGCCCTTGTAGACCCACACCTTCACGCCGATCACACCGTAGGTGGTCTTGGCTTCGGAGGTGGCGTAGTCGATGTCGGCGCGCAGGGTGTGCAGCGGCACACGGCCTTCGCGGTACCACTCGGTACGAGCGATTTCGATACCGTTCAGACGGCCCGACGACATGATCTTGATGCCCTGCGCGCCCAGGCGCATGGCGTTCTGCATCGCGCGCTTCATCGCACGGCGGAACTGGATGCGCTTTTCGAGCTGCTGGGTGATCGAGTCGGCGATCAGCTGGGCATCGATTTCGGGCTTGCGCACTTCTTCGATGTTCACGGCAACCGGCACGCCCAGACGGGTCGAGAGTTCCTTCTTCAGGTTCTCGATGTCTTCGCCCTTCTTGCCGATCACCACGCCCGGACGTGCCGAGAAGATGGTGATGCGGGCGTTCTTGGCAGGACGCTCGATCAGAACGCGCGACACCGCGGCGTTCTTCAGCTTTTCCTTCAGGTACTCGCGCACCTTGATGTCTTCGGCCAGCATGCCGGCGAAGTCACGGTTGCTTGCGTACCAGCGGCTTGCCCAGTTACGGCTCACCGCCAGACGGAAGCCGGTAGGATGGATTTTCTGTCCCATAGTCTTCCTTCTGGCCTCAGTTGCCGACCGTCACGTAAACGTGGCAGGTGGGCTTGCTGATGCGATTGCCGCGGCCCTTGGCGCGAGCGGTGAAACGCTTGAGCGTGGTGCCTTGTTCGACGTAGATGGTTTTGACACGCAATTCGTCGATGTCGGCGCCGTCGTTGTGCTCGGCGTTGGCGATGGCGGACTCCAGAACCTTCTTCACGATCACCGCAGCTTTTTTCTGCGTGAACTCGAGAATGTTCAGGGCCTGGTCGACCTTCTTGCCGCGGATCAGATCCGCAACCAGACGGCCCTTGTCTACCGACAGGCGAACGCCGCGGAGGACTGCACGTGTTTCAGACATGGTCTACTCCTTATTTCTTACCGGCTTTTTTGTCGGCAGGGTGACCCTTGAAGGTGCGCGTCAGGGCGAATTCGCCCAGCTTGTGGCCCACCATCTGGTCGGTAATGTAGACCGGCACGTGCTGCTTGCCGTTGTGCACGGCGATGGTCAGGCCGATGAACTCGGGCAGGACCATGGAGCGGCGCGACCAGGTCTTCACTGGCTTCTTGTCCTTGGTGGCGATGGCCTTCTCGACCTTGGCCAGCAAGTGATGGTCAACAAACGGACCCTTTTTAAGAGAACGAGTCATTTGCTACCTCTTACTTCTTGCGACGCGAGACGATCATGGTCTGCGTGCGCTTGTTGTTACGGGTACGGTAGCCCTTCGTCAGGTTACCCCACGGGTCAACCGGATGACGGCCT
Source organism: Comamonas sp. FG99 (assembly GCF_057808605.1). Taxonomy (NCBI): domain Bacteria; kingdom Pseudomonadati; phylum Pseudomonadota; class Betaproteobacteria; order Burkholderiales; family Comamonadaceae; genus Comamonas; species Comamonas sp. FG99. The sequence goes on along the minus strand of NZ_JBMDII010000032.1, from coordinate 2,931 downwards.
TCACCAGTCTTACCCTCACCACCGCCGTGCGGGTGGTCGACAGGGTTCATCACCACGCCGCGAACGGTCGGGCGAATACCCATCCAGCGCTTCACACCGGCCTTGCCCAGTTGGCGCAGGCTGTGCTCTTCGTTGGCGACTTCACCGATGGTGGCGCGGCACTCGATGTGGATCCTGCGCACTTCGCCGGAACGCATGCGCACCTGGGCGTACACGCCTTCGCGGGCCAGCAGCGTGGCCGAGGTACCGGCGGAACGCGCGATCTGTGCACCACCGCCGATGTTCAGCTCGATGCAGTGGATGGTCGAGCCCACGGGGATGTTGCGGATCGGCAGGGTGTTGCCCACGCGGATCGGCGCCTCGGAGCCGCTCAGGATGGTCGCGCCCACTTCGAGGTTGCGCGGAGCGATGATGTAGCGGCGCTCGCCGTCGGCATAGCACACCAGGGCGATGTGGGCCGTACGGTTCGGGTCGTACTCGATGCGCTCAACCTTGGCGGGGATGCCGTCCTTGTTGCGCTTGAAGTCCACCACGCGGTAGTGGTGCTTGTGGCCACCGCCCTTGTGGCGGGTGGTGATGTGGCCGTTGTTGTTGCGGCCGGCCTTCTGGAATTGCGATTCCAGCAGGGGCGCGTAGCCTTCACCCTTGTGCAGGTGACCACGCGTGACCTTCACCACGTGGCGCTGGCCAGGGGAGGTGGGTTTGAGTTTGATAACAGCCATGATTAAGCAGCGCCTCCTTCGAGGTTCAGCTCTTGACCGGGCTTGAGCATCACATAGGCCTTGCGCACGTTGTCGCGGCGGCCGATGGTCTTGCCAAAGCGCTTGGTCTTGCCCTTGGTGTTCACCACAGACACGGCCTTCACTTCCACCTTGAACAGCAGTTCCACGGCGGCCTTGATTTCAGGCTTGGTTGCGTTCTGCAGCACCTTGAATGTCACAGCGTTGGACTTCTCGGCAACCAGCGTGGCCTTTTCGGACACGATGGGAGCGACCAACACTTGCATCAGACGACCTTCGTCAAACTTGAGCGTGCTCATGCGAACATCTCCTTGAGTTTGTCGATCGCGCCCTTGGTGACGAGCACTTTCTTGAAATGCACCAGCGACACGGGGTCGGCGTAGCGCGGCTCCACCACGAACACGTTCTTCAGGTTACGCGATGCCAGGTACAGGTTTTCGTCCACTTCGTCGGCGATCACCATCACCGAGTCCAGCTTCATGGACTTGAACTTGTCGGCCAGCACCTTGGTCTTGGGCGAATCCACCTTCAGCGAATCCACCACGGCCAGGCGGCCTTCGCGGGCCAGCTGCGACAGGATGGAAGCCATGCCGGCGCGGTACATCTTCTTGTTGATCTTCTGCGTGAAGTTTTCTTCAGGCAGATTCGGGAAGATGCGGCCGCCGCCACGCCACAGCGGCGAGGACGACATACCGGCACGCGCGCGGCCGGTGCCCTTTTGGCGGAACGGCTTGGCGGTGGTGTGGCGAACCTGTTCACGGTCCTTCTGGGCACGGGTGCCCTGGCGGCCGTTGGCGCGGTAGGCAACGATGATCTGATGGATCAGGTCTTCGTTGAAGTCGCGGCCGAACACGGTCTCGGGCGCATCGAAGTCCGATGCGGCCTGGCCTTGGTCATTCAGGAGTTCGAGCTTCATTAGTTCGCTCCTTTAGCAACTGCCTTGACGGCGGGGAACACGGTCACGAAGCCGCCCTTGGCTCCGGGAATGGCGCCCTTGATCAACAGCAGCTGACGTGCTTCGTCGATGCGGATCACGTCGAGGTTCTGGGTGGTCACGGTCGCATCGCCCATGTGGCCGGTCATGCGCTTGCCGGGGAACACGCGACCGGGGTCTTGTGCCATGCCGATCGAGCCGGGGACATTGTGCGAACGGCTGTTACCGTGCGATGCACGCTGCGAGCTGAAGTTGTGACGCTTGATGGTGCCTGCGTAGCCCTTGCCGATGGAGGTGCCTTGCACGTCCACCTTCTGGCCCACGGAGAAGACTTCGGTCACGGGCAGGGTTGCGCCGGCGGCATACTTGCCAGCGGTTTCTGCTTCGACGCGGAATTCCTTGATGATTTCACCGGCTTCGACGCCAGCCTTGGCCAGGTGGCCGGCAGCAGGCTTGGTCACGCGCGATGCACGACGCTTGCCGAAAGTGACCTGCAGGGCCACGTAGCCGTCGTTCTCTTGGGTCTTGACCTGGGTCACGCGGTTGTTGGACACGTCCACCACGGTGACAGGAACTGCATCCCCGTCATCCGTAAAGAGGCGCATCATGCCCACTTTGCGGCCCAGCAACCCGAGGGAGTTGCTTTGACTCATTTGTTGCTCCAAAACTCTCGCCACCGAAACTGCAATTGGCCCGGTGTTGCCCAGGATCCAAGGCCCAGGGCGCGAAAGAAGGTTGATAAAAACTCCGCGCCTTGATCACTCAAGACGCGAAGCCATAAATTTTAACGCGGACTTGGCTTTTCAGCAAGTCCGCGTTAAAAATGCCAGCCGGCAACGCCTTGCGGCGTTGCACAAAAGGCTTATTGCAGTTTGATTTCGACGTCCACGCCGGCAGCCAGGTCCAGCTTCATCAGCGCGTCAACCGTCTTGTCGGTCGGGTCGACGATGTCCATCAGGCGCTGGTGGGTGCGGATTTCGAGCTGGTCGCGCGAAGCCTTGTTCACGTGGGGCGAACGCAGGATGTCGAAGCGCTTCATGCGGGTCGGCAGCGGCACGGGGCCCTTGACGATCGCGCCGGTGCGCTTGGCGGTTTCCACGATTTCGGCTGCAGACTGGTCGATCAGCTTGTAGTCGAACGCCTTCAGGCGGATACGGATCTTTTGCTTGGACATTGGGTATTCCTTGTGTTTCGAGGATTACGCAATGATCTTGGCAACGACGCCGGCGCCCACGGTGCGGCCGCCTTCGCGGATAG